>NZ_JBEXDZ010000032.1:0-69456 GCF_040606085.1 Streptomyces sp. NPDC005485
AATCGCGGTCGCTGGGCGCCGGGGGCCCGAACACACACCGTGCCTGCGGCCGCACGGTCGCGGAGCGAAGAGGCACTGAGCGGCCAGCGCCCACGGCGATCGAATCCAGCCCGGCCTTGACTACATGAGTAACTCCAGGACTGTCACGTGACAGGAACTGGGAAGAGCCAGGCATACGGGGCTTGGCGCCGAATGCGTACGGAATGGACCGGACGTGACCAGCGTAATTCGTGCGTCGGGTGACTTGCCTGCTGCCTTCACCAGTTTCGTGGGGCGGCAGCAGGAGATGGCTGAAGTGCGCCGTCTTCTAGGGCGTGGGTTTCAAAAGCGTCGGCCAGCCACCGATGTCATCGTCCGCTACGAGGCCATTGCATGCTCTGACGCGCCAACACGCACCAGTGCTATGTTCCGATCGCGAATCGAACGGCAGTTGCTGGGCACGGGGGCTGGGGTGGCTTTGCTGGAAGCGCTGATCACGACCGTTACTGGAGCGGCCTCGGCGACTGCAGGAGTGCTGGTAGGTGGGATCGTCACCAGACGGGGCCAGGACCATCAGTGGTCGCGAGATCAGCAGCTCGTTGCTTACCAAGAACTCCTCGGCCACTACGCCAAGTTCACGATGGAGATCAAGCGCGCACACGCCGAACGTCGCGGCTGGGACTACGACTGGGCCGAGTGGAGCGCCGTTCTGACGAAGGTCAGCTTGATCGCTCCCGTAGAAGTTGCGGGAGAGGTCGACAGCTTCGGCCAGTCGGTCGACCGCTTCTTGGACCGCGTCGCGCGAGAAGTCGATCCGGTCCGTACGCCACTTGGCGAAGAGGAGTTCCGGGAGGCCGGCGCGGAGGTGGCTCAGGCGCAGGTGCGACTGGTCAATGCGATGCGGCGGTCGCTGGGAGGTGGACGGAAGGCGCTGACCTTCTGGATTGGAGGGTCGCACGCCGGCCCAGGGAGTCGCGGATCGTTGTAGTGATCACAGCCACTCGTTGATGACGGCGATGGTGACCGTGGCCTCGCAGCGGACGGCCAGTTTGTCGTACCTCGTGGCCACCGCCCGGTGACGCTTGAGGCGGTTGATCCCGCACTCGACTGCGTGGCGCTCGCGGTAGTCGGCCTTGTCGAACTTCGGCGGGCGACCGCCGCGGGTGCCCAGCTTCTTGCGGTTGCGGATCTGGTCGGACTTCTCCGGAATCGTGCAGCGGATGTCGCGTCTGCGCAGGTAGCCGCGGTTCGCTCGGGACCCGTAAGCCTTGTCGGCCCGGACCCGGTCCGGTCGGCAGCGCGGCCTGCCGACGCCCACGCGCGGTACCCGGATGCGCTCCAGGACCGGCTGGAACTGGGGACTGTCGTGCCGCTGGCCGGCGGTGACCAGGAAGGACAGCGGCTTCTGTCCGTGCTCGACCGCCAAGTGCACCTTCGTGGTCAGTCCACCGCGCGAGCGTCCGAGCCCGTGGTCGGCGGGCTCGACTGCGACTCCGCCGGGTTTGTCCTGCTGCAGATCCCCCTTTTCGAGCGCCTGCGGCATGCTGATGCGTCCGCGCGACCGTGGAGTCCACGCTCACGTCCCAGGTGATCAGGCCTCTCGCGTCGGCCTCGGCCTGCAGCTGGGTGAGGATCCGGCTCCAGGTGCCGTCGCGCTGCCAGCGACGGAAGAGGCCGTAGACGGTCTCCCACTCGCCGTAGCGTGCGGGAACGTCGCGCCAGGGCGCGCCGGTCCGCGTCCGCCAACGTATGCCGTTGATCAGCTGCCGCTTGGACCAGACCGGAGGCCGCCCCGGCTTCTTGCCCCCCGGCAACAACGGCTCCAGCTCGGCCCATTGCTCGCTCGTCAGATCTCCACGCCCCACGAGTGGATCATGACAGGCCTTGATCCACTTATGAAACAGGCCCTAGGTGTGGCGCGGCTGGTGGCCTTGAGCGGAGCGGGCGGGGTGGGCAAGACGCGGTTGGCCTTGGAGGTGGCTGCGGCGTCGGCTCGGGCACACCTTCGCCACCTTCGACCACTACAGCTCGTTCGCCTACCTGGGCCAGTACTGGCCGCAGGGACCGCTCATAGCGCGAGCAGTTGGGGCGGAGGTGTACCTCCGCCCCAACTGCTCGAGAAGGAAGACCCTCATGACAGGCACGACCGCCTGGATCAGCCCGCTGACGCAGGGGTGGGTCGGCATCCCCACGCGCAGGGAGGTGGCCGCCTCTCACTGCCGCACCAGCCGCGGTCTGTTCGCCGAATGGGCCGAAGGGCTCGGATTCCTGGCCCATTTCGGCCGCAACTGGGACGCCTTCCGCGATAGCCTCGGCGACGCCGTGGCCAACACTGACGTCGATGCATCGGACCCACACAACCCGCCCCGCTGGGGGTCCTCCTGCGGGAAGCCGGGGACCTCCTCGCCGACGAGCCACCACAAGCCGTCCGGATCCGATCATCGTTGACACCTGAGTCTCCGGTCACTCCGGAGATCTGCATGTCGAATTCCATGCGGGCGGGACCATCCCCGCGTGCGCGGGGAGCAGTCGCGCTCCAGGTCGTCGCCCTGGATGGGCTTGGGACCATCCCCGCGTGCGCGGGGAGCAGACTGCGTGACCTGCGGCTCCATGGCCACAACGCTTGGGTTTCATAGAGTTTCATCGAAGCGGTCGAACATGGCATACGGCGCGTTTCCGGAAACTCGATGTTGGTCGGCAGCGGATTCTACTGTCTGCCCACTGCATGCCGAGCGGTCGGGTTTGAAGTCGCTCAGACATCGGGCGATTCCCTGCAGAAGCCTGCGTCGCTTGGGATTTACCTTGACAAACTGCAGCTCGTCACGGAGCGGCTGTGCCTTCCGCTACGGGAGCGGGTGCTGTCGCTCCAGGGTGCTGACGATGCGGCCGGTCGGGAACGAGAGCCGTCCCACCGGGACGACCCATTGGGCCCACGCTGACAGTGGTTCCGGCAGGGGCAGCCCGGCGCTGGCAGCCGCGGCCGCAACTTGATCCATGCTGCGAAGCAGAGCCTGCCACTGCTGTGCTTGTACTGGCGTCATGTGCGGATCGGCACCGTTACGCCAGGCGGCGGGCTCCCGGTGCGGGGTCAGCGTGGTCCGAAACTGCGCCCACGTTTGATCAGGGTCGCGTGCTGCGGCATGGTGCAGGTGCAAGAAGAGCGCTGGCCCCAGGGACGGGTAGGAGATGAGCGCGGCGAGCAGCACCATGCTGCTCCGGTAGGGCCAGTACGTGACCGGTTGCTGTCCATTCAGCCTGCTGCCGGGCGGGGAGACGTGCTGTTCGGCGAGGTCTGCGTTGCGATGTGCATGGCGCATCGCTGTGAGCAGGCCGTAGCTGTTGGCGAACCGCTTGACCGCCCGTGGGGTGGACACCAGCAGTGGTGGGCCAAGGAGATCCATGAGCGTGATCTCGTCTGGGGTGAGGGTCAGGGGGTCGACCCGCTCCACGACGCGGGCGGCGGGCAGCTCTGCCCAGGCATCGGACGGCTGGGTGTGTTCCTCACTGTCCGTCTCAGGTTCAGGAGCCTGCGGCTCGGTTGGTGGCACTGGTGTGTCCGCCTCCGGGGGTGTGGGGGCGGCTGGTGTCTCCGGCGTTTGGGCAGTTGCCGTGCCGACCAATGTCCGCAACAGCCGCTGGTATCCGTTCGTGTTGAGGGGCGGCAGGGTGAGAACCACTTGGAAGATCTTTTCCAGGTACTGGGTCGGGGTTGAGCGCCACAGTTCCTCGTCGTCGGGGTCGACCGAGCTCCCTTCCTCGGTTTCGTCCTGTGCGAGAGGCGAGGGCACGTCCACCAGTTCGCGGTAGTGCGAAGCAATGGAGCGCAGGAGCCATCGGGGATCGACGGCTACCACGACAACGAACAGCTCGACGGCCAGCAGCAGATGGATGGCCTCCAGCATCTCGACGACGCGCTGTGGCGGGCAGCGATCAAGATCGTCGATATAGAGGATGATCCGGTCGATCCTCGGCAGTTCGTCATCTACTTCATCGGCACGTGCCCCGCCGCTGCGGTCGGGCTGGCCATCAGAGGCATCGCTGCCGGGAACCTCCGTTCCGTCTGCCAAGTCACGGCCTGGGCCCTGGGCGTGAGTGGGGATCGCCCGCTCCTGCGTGGCACTTGCCAGGAGTTCGGCCATGCGCTGGAAATCCTCGCGGATCTGTGTCATCACTCCAAGGCGGCCCCGGTAGCTGCCCTCCGTGGCCCGCTCTATGGCCAGTCCTGCCAACTGCCCGGCGGCCGTCAGGTTCTGCAGCTGCGTTTCGAACGCGTGGACCTCGGCTTCGGCGACCTCCGCGGCTGTCTCCATGCGCTGGCGCTGCTGCGTTCCGTACCGAAGGGCTGCCTGCCACGCCTTGCTTGCGCGTGCCTTCGCCGCGTTCGCGAACTGTGCTTTCAGGAACAGGGCCGCGAGCAGGCCGGCCACGCCCGGAACCGAGGCTGCCCAACGCCACACGCCTGGAAGACCCCAGACGACTGCTGCGGCCACCACGGCCAAAGCGACAACAAGGCTGAGGAGCTTCACGATCACGGCTGCGGGAACTCCACGGACAAGCCGCCATGCTGCTCTGCCTGTCTCCTGGAATGCCGCAGCGCTGCGAGCAGCCTCCCGGAAGACTTCTTCAGGGCGCTCACCGGCGAGAAGTCTCAACTCCTGTTGCTGAGCCGGCGGCAGTGAGTCCCAGGGGCCTGCCGGTTCGCGGAGGGCTCGCCGCAGGTCATCCCGACGCGCGCGGGCCGCTCGCAGCCGTTCCCTGAGGCCCCGCTCCGCGATCAACTCCGCTGTCAGCCGGGACTGCCGACGCTGTTCGGACGCCAGATCCCCGTCCGTGGGAGTGGCGAGCTGAGCGAACAGTTCGGCGACCAGGCTGGCCCAGAGGTCCGTCTCCGCGTAGTGCCAGGCGTTGAACTGCACCTGACGGACCGCGGTATGGGACAACGGGTTGTCCGGCCGCGCTGCTGTCTCAACCTCTTGGCGCAGCAGGTTGAGGAAATGGCTCTTGCCTTCACCCCAGTCCCCAAACAGCCCTACCGCCAAGGGAGGCGTGGCGGTGCGCGCGGTGACCAGTTCTGCCAGGGCGGCTGCATCGTCAGTGCGGTCCAGCTCGTCCACAGCGGGAACGGCATCCGACCTGTAGGCCGGCAGGAACCTGGGCAAGGGGCGATCTTCGATGATCTCCCAGGGCCGGATCTCCTCGCGGCTCCCAGTGAACAGAGTCGGCCGGTCTCCAACCTGCCCCCAAATACCCCAGCGGACCCCAGTTGGGTGACCGGTCAGCGGTTCCCCCAGCGGTGCGCCACGGACCGGGTCCCAGAGCCTTACCGTTGCGTCGTCGCCTCCGGTGGCCAGCACGGGACGCCCCTCGATGCTGCCCCAACTCCCCCACCGCACGGTGCCGGTGTGCCCGATCAGCCCACGAGCTGTTGAAGCACCAGGACCGGCGGTGAAGAGGTTCACGACCCGACCGTCACCTCCTGCCGCCAGGACAGCCTGGCCGCCGACAGTGGCCCATTTCCCCCACAACAGGGGGCCGGCGGCCCTCGTCTCACTGACCAGCGTCACGGTGGACGGGGTGGTGTCAACGCTGGTCATCTGGACCTTGCTGCCATCACCGCCGGTAGCGAGGACGGGCTGGTGGTCGACGATCCCCCAGGCCCCCCACTGGGTGGGACCCGTGTTTTTCTCAATTCCCCGAGTCTGCCCGGGTTCCCATAGGTTCACTACCTCGTCTTGGCCACCCGTGGCCAAGACCGGATGGCCGTTGGCCATCCCCCACGCTCCCCACGAGACAGGATGGAAATGACCGTGGAGCGGATTCCCCAGCGGCAGCCCCTCGGCTGGATCCCACCACCGGACCGTTCCGTCCTCTCCCCCGCTTGCCAGCACCGGCCGTCCCTCAATGCGCTGCCATGCCCCCCACAGCACAGGACCATCATGGCCGGTGAGCGAATGCGTGACGGCCGCCAGCGACGACGGGCCCTGGCCCGATTCGAAGTGGCCCCACAGGCTAATCGTCCCGTCCTCTCCCCCCGTGGCCAACACCGGCCGACGGCCAACCGACCCCCAAGCCCCCCATCGCGCAAACCCCTCGAAGCCGCGGACGGACAACCCGGCAACCTCGCTGGACGCCGACGTGGGAACCCAGAAGCTCAGATCGCCAAGGCCTGCTGCGGTGAGAACAGGCTGACCGTTGACATACATCAACGCCCCCCAATCGCCAAGGGAAGTCGAGTTGGCGTTGAGTAACGGCTGGCTCAGAGGCACCCCCCGCCACCTAGGACTCGGCGTACCCGACGGTACGTCCAGCACGCCGTGGCGTTCGCCAAGTTCGCGCAGGTCGGAGTGGGCGCCGTAGATCTGGAGGGCGGTTGCGAGCATCAGGCGGAACGTCGTGGGAGCGCCGGCGTCGATCTGGAAGAAGATCTCGTTCCAGAAGTTGAGCGGGCTGGTGAACGCGGGGACCTGACCCCGCGGGAAGCCGATGTTGTCCAGCAGTAGTCGGGCCGAGTCCATGTCGCGGGAGATGTCGGCGATCGCACTGAGGAGCGTGAGCCGTTCCTGGGGAGTGAGCTGAATGTCCCGGGGCGGCTGATTCATTTCTCCAGCTGTCTCCACGCTTAGCCCCCTCCGGCCGGGCGTACGGACAAGATGTCCTCCAGAGCGACGCTGAGCGTGCTCGGCCGTGTGTCCGGATCCGTCCGACCTGCGTTCGCCGGCTGAACCTGGGCCTCACCAGGACATCGGCAGTTCGGGCATGACGGAGTATCAATACCCGCTTGTGTGGGCTTGCGCGGCCCCTTTCAGACTAATGGCCGCATGTAGGGCAGGGACCGGTATCGGTGAACTCGGACCACGACAGAGGGCCATAGCCGGCTTCCAGTACGGCAAGCAGGGACCATCCCCGCCTGCGCGGGGAGCAGATTGCGTGACCTGCGGCTCCGTGGCCACGATGCTTGGGTTTCATAGAGCTTCATCGAAACGGTCGAACGTGACATACCGGGGAACTTTCGAAAGCCCGATGTCAGTCGGCAGCGGATTCTACGGTCTGCCTACTTGATGCCGGCGGTCAGGGATTGAAGTCGCTCAGACAGCGGTCGACTTCCTGCAGAGGCCTACGTCGCTGGTGATTTACCTGTATCCATCGGGCCATGACGGGTGCAGGGGAGCCCCGCTCAGTGAGCTGAACCGGATTTCGTAGAGGCCGTCCCACTGAGGCTCTGTACCGTCGTTGGGTTGCTTGAGGGCATGAATCTCGGCCCGGCAGTTGGGCGACAGCGGCGACGACCTCCTTGTCGGACGCGACGCTCAGGGCAGTCAGCCCTTGGGGTGCCGGTTCCTGACGCAGGATTCAGAGCTCTCTCCAGAGCCACGCGCGGAGATCGTCGAGCTCGCGCCGAATCGTCAGGCTGCGCGAGGGGATCGTCCAACTCGGCCTGCATCGGATCCCTCTCGTCCTCAGTCACGCGGCTGACTTTCTGTAGTGGAGGCGAGGGCCTGGACTTGCGACAGGGCGGTACGACGGCGCGCGAGATCGACGTCGATGATCTTCACAGTGAGGGCGTCGCCGACCTCGATGACGTCTTTGGACGATTCATGCAGCTCGCTGGTGTGCACGAGGCCCTGGAAGCCGTCTTCTCGGTCTTCGATGCGCACGAAGACGCCGAACGGCACGATCTTGGTGACCGGCCCAATGACCACTTGGCCGATCCTCTGCGCGATCTGCGGCCACGGGTCGTCCTGCACTGCACGTAGCGACAGTGGCACCCGCTCCCGGACCATGTCGACGTCGAGGACCTGGGCGGTGATCTCCTGGCCGACGCTGACGACGTCGGAGGGGTGGTTGATCGGACGCCAGGACAGCTCCGGAATGTTGATCATCGCAGTGAAGCCGCCGATGTCCACGAAGGTGACTCCGAAGCTGGCGATGGCCGTCACCGTGCCTGTGACGACCTGGCCGCGCCGCAGGGTTTTCAGGAAGGCCCAGTCCCGGTCGCTGGGCGTCGGCTCGGTCTGCCAGCGTGCACGGACAACGCCGTCGCTGTCGGGCAGTACAGCTGTGAACAGCGGGTGCCGCTCATCGGTAGCCAGAGATACGACACCTGCAGCACACGCGCCGGCGAGCTGGGAGGTCACTGCCTCGAACTGGGTCTCGTCCACGACGGTGCTGGTGATCCGCCCGTCCTTGTCCTCCCAGATGACTTCCACCAGGCCCTCGTCGGGCAAAGAGGCCACTGCCGCGTCGATGTCGGTGAGAAGGTCCGGCCAGACCGCCAGCTGTGCGCGCGGGGTCAGCTGAGAGCGCACCGCTTCGGGGTTGTCGCGGGTGAGGCGGTGCCACCGGGAGGCGTTCGCGGCGTAGGTCTCCTCCAGGAACGTGGCGCGGTGGGCGCTGACCGCCCAGTGGAGGCGGGCCCAGAAGTCGGCGTCGGCCGGGCGCTGTACGCGCACTGGGTGGTCGGGGGCGAACTCGTACGGAGAAGCGTCCAGACGTTCCGGGAACAGCCCGAGCGAGCGGGTGCGGGCCAGCGCCGCTTCGCAGGGCAGGTTGCTGCCGATGTAGAGGTACTGGTCCCAGCCGACGTGCACCGCGAATACTCCCTCCGTCTCCAGGCGGCACCAGGCGCCGTTGTCGCGAAGCATGGCCCGGACGAGTTCCAGGCCGACGGCGGTCGGCACCAACGCACCGTCGTGGAACCCGGCGAGGCCGGCTGGGAAGAGGTCCGCCAGGCCGTCGCCGTCGACCGGTGGCTCCAGGCCGAAGGGGGCGAAGCCGCCGATCTGCGGCTCGCGGATGGCCAGCTGGTCGACACCGGACTCTTCGGCGAAGACGGCGATGGCCTGCAGGTACGCGGCTTCGACTGGCCCGTGGTCGCTGATGGAAGGCTCGGTCCCGGTGTAGTGGCCGTGCTCATCGCGGTCGGCAGGATCGTACTTGGTGACCCGGTAGACGTAGGGCAGCACGTCACTGCCCGGCCGAGGTCGAAGGCGCGGGTGCGTTCTGGTGGCGTTCAAATACGCGGTAGACCATGGCGCGGCTGACGGAGAAGAGTTCGGCGATGGTGTGCTCGCCGGACTGGTGCTGCCGGACCAGGTGCGTCTGCTGACGGGCAGTGAGCTTGGGCTGCTTCCTTGAGTCTGCCCTTGGCCCGCGCCACCGCCATGCCTTCGCGGGTGCGTAGCCCTTGACGCGTTCGCTCATGCCCGGAGCGTACGGCAAGCCCCCGCTGAGCATACAGATCACCGGACACCCTAAATGGGACACCGTCAGCGCAGGTCGATCATCCCGACCGAGCAAGATCACAATTGTTCGGTCGGAGTTCCTCTCACGTACGCCGACGGACGAGTGCCCAACAGGCGTCAGGACCCGGGCAGGTAGATGAACTACCCCTTGGTGGAGGGGCGTACATCGACGTAGTCGCCGGTGGCCTTGGCCGGGCCGGTGGTGGAGGTGCCGGTGAAGTTCCAGCGCCAGTAACCGTCCTTGACCGCCTTGACCGTGGTGCGCAGGGTGCCGGTGTTGCTGGTGCTCACAGTGGCCACCGTGGTGTAGATGCTGCTGTTCTTCGGGCGGAACTGCAGTTCCACGGCCCGGCCCGCATATCCCGCATACCGGTAGGTGTCCCAGTTGGCCCGCACCAGCGTGCCGGTGACGGCGATACGAGCGCCCTTGGCCACCGGTTCCGGTGCGGCGTTGACCGTGAGCCGCGCGGCACGCTTGAGGCCGAACGACCCCACACCGGGGGCGAAAACGGAATCGCCGTCGTTGGCGTCGGCCAGTGCGTCGACCGACCATGTTCCCGCGTTGGTGTTGGCCAGGTCCACCGGATCGTCACTGCCCGGGGCCGGGTGGGCGTTGACGGTGAACACCGTCGTGCACGCTGTCGCGGTCTCGCAGAACGCGTCGGTGGTGTAGAAACCGCCGTGCGGCCCCTTCAGATCCACATCGGCGAAGGACAGGCCGGAGTCATCCGATCCGCTGACCGTGACCGGGAAGACCACGTTGTGTGTGATCCCCACGATGACGTCATGGCCGGAGTTGATGGTGGCGCCGCTGACCACCGGGGCACGGGGTGCGGTAGCCGATGCGGCATCGGCGGAGGCGCCGATGCCCGCCAGCGCAACGGCGACGGCCCCCACCAAAGCGGTGCGGCTTCTCGCACGGCCGCCGGGCCCGCGGCGTAGGACACGTGCGGCGGTGACGGGCGAGGCGATGTCGCGCCGGCCGCTCGATCTGTCGCCCGGTGATCCGGCGAAGCGGCTCATGAATCCTCCAAAGGATGACAGGGGCCTTGCCACCAACCACCCCACGAGCAGCAGCAGTTGGTGGCGAGCTCAGGAAACGGATGGGTGTCACCCCATACGACTCCCGAACCAGCCCGACCGTTGCCCCGGCGGGACCGGGAAAACAACCGCCATCGGAGCCGGACACCAGACGGACAAGACGACAGGGCCGGTACCGCTTCACGCGTGGCCAGGGCTCATGTCAGGCTCCGTCCCGTGGAAATTCCCGATGTCCTGACCGACGTGGCGCAGAACGGGCCGGCCGGGCCCAGCGTTGAGTGGAGCCCACTGGGGTGATGCGACCGCAGCCTCGGCGAACCGAGGGGCGTCGAAACGATGAGCCGGGACAGAAGCTGGCCGCGGCTCTATGCCTACGAGGAGTTCACGGGGCGGGAGGGGGCGGAGGGTGGCCGGGGCTGACGTGGGTGATTCAGCGGCGGGTCGTGCTGGCGGACCGGGTCGAGCAGCTGGGCAAGGAACTCGCGAAGGCAAAAGCCGTGGTGGCCCGTCTGGCGGCGGCCGCAGCAGGCCGTTGCCCGGCTCGAGGCACACCTGCGCCACCGCCGGCGGCCCAGGCCACCGTGCTGATCGCAGCTCTCAACGAATGGCTTTGATCGGCGGTGGCCTTCTCGTCTTCGTTCACCAGTCCCGGCTGGCGGTCAGCTCCTCCGCGTCCGCGTCCGTGAACCCGTATGCCGACGCGACGAAACAGAACTCGTCACAGATCCACTCACGCGCAACCGTCTCGATCTCACTCCCGGCCGCCACGAACTCCCTGTCCAGCAGGTTGAACTCCTCCGTCGCAGCCTGGGTGAGCGCATACAAGGTCTCCAGATCCGACGGCCGCTCGGCCTCAATTCGCTCGCACAGCCGCAGCAGGATGGCCTTCCCCTTGTCGACCACGTGATCAGGGAAGTACGAGTCGCCGTACATCTGCCGCAAAAACGCGTGTCCCGCTACCCGCTGGTTGGTGATCGGCATGCCACTCCCCTGTCTCCGCTACGAGCTGACGCGCCGATCATGCCCGGCAGCACTGACAACGGCTCAAAAGCCGTGAACGTGAGCCGGGCGTCACCCTTGCAGATCGCCAACCCGAACCGGGCATCACCCGTGAAGGGCCACCGTCCGGAAGCCGGTGCAGCCCGCAAAGGACGCCAACTCGAACCTGGCGGCGTCCTCGAAGACCCGCACCACGAACACGGCGCCGAATCTGAAAGCCACCGACGCGAACCCGCCGACGCCCGTCAAGACCGTCAGCCCAAACCAAACGACACCGGCCCGTTGGCTTACGGCCCGCTACCAGCGAGGGTGGATGTGGAATCTCGTCTCAGCCTGAGGAGCGGCTGGTGGAGCAACGCCGAACTGGGGACCGAACCGCACAGGACGCTGCCGGCTTTGACGGTGACGGATTCGACTTCCGGCGCAGCACGTTCCACGGCCCGGTGACAGGGAAGATCGCTTATTACCATGAGCCGTCTCGACCGCCGGCCTCGTGGCCGCATCAAGTCGGGGCAATCCCTGCGCAGGCGGGGGGCTTCCAGGATCGCGCGGAGACCGTCCTCCTGGACAGAGCCCTCCTACTGACGGGCGTAACCGGTGTCACGCATGCCACGCCGACAGCGGTCCTGGCCGGCCTGGGAGGGACGGGAAAGACTCAACTCGCCGCCCGCTACGCACGGACCCTCTGGCAGAGCGGCGATCTAGACGTGCTGGTCTGGGTAACCGCAGCCGAAACATCCGCCGTCATCTCCTCCTACGCGGCAGCGGCGACGGAACTGCTGGGGAGCACATCACCTGTCAACGCAGATCAGGCCGCCACCGCATTCCTGGCCTGGCTGGAGCCCAAGTTCGGCCAGCGTCCCTGCCGCTGGCTGGTCGTCCTCGACGACGTGACCGACCCTGACCACCTGTGCGGCTTATGGCCGCCCGCCAGCCCCACCGGCTGCACGCTCGTCACCACCCGCAGTCGCGAGCCCGCTCTGTTGGCCGGCCGTCAGCTCATCCCGGTCGGAGTCTTCTCTCCGGCGGAATCGCTCGCCTACCTCAACGCCGTCCTGGCTGCCCACTGCTTGGCCGAACCGCAGGAAGTGGTAGCCGCCCTTGCACATGATCTGGGACACCTGCCCCTGGCCCTGTCCCAGGCCGCTGCCTATGTCGCCGAGCTCTCTGACGTGGGAATGAACTGCGCTCAGTACCGCCGGCTGTTCTCGGACCGCGCCACAGTGTTGGATGACACCGCACCCGCTCGCCGACCCGATGGACAACGGGAGACGGTAGCCGCTACCTGGGCCCTGTCCATCGAACGAGCCGACGCCCTCCGGCCCGTGGGATTCGCCCGCCCTCTGCTTCAACTCGCGGCGTTCCTGGACGGCAATGGAGTCCCGGATGCCGTTCTGGTCAGCGCACCGGCTCGTGCCTATGTCACGCGGAACCGAAGTGCATCCCACTCAACAGCTCCTGCTGACAAAGCCCATGCCTCCACGCCGGCGGAGCCAACCGCTCGCCCGAGCGCAGCACACACCACGGCTGACGGACTGCTCTCCGAGAGGGACGTCCGCCTGTCGTTGAGTATCCTGCGCCGACTGAGCCTGATCGACCGTCCCCCCGAAGCCGTGGCCGCCGAAGTCCGCGTACACCAAATCGTCCAACGAGCCGTCCGTGACTCCCTCACCGGCCCCCAGCGCGATGATGCCGCCCGTGCGGCTGCGGACGCCCTGGCAACCACCTGGCCCTATGTGGAGCGCGATACCTCACTGGCGCGGCTCCTGCGCGACAACACGGCCGCCCTGGCTTCCTGTGCCGAGGACGCGCTCTATCGGCCGGGCGCGCATGCGGTGCTGTTCCGGGCCGGCCGCAGCCTCGGCAAATCCGGCCAGGTCGCCGCTGCCCGCGACTACCACCGTCGGCTCGTCACCAGCACGACCAAGCGTCTTGGCCCCGATCACCCCAACACCCTCACCGCCCGGCACGGTCTGGCTCGCTGGACAGGTCAGTGCGGAGAG
The DNA here is from genome assembly GCF_040606085.1 of Streptomyces sp. NPDC005485. Classification (NCBI taxonomy): domain Bacteria; kingdom Bacillati; phylum Actinomycetota; class Actinomycetes; order Kitasatosporales; family Streptomycetaceae; genus Streptomyces; species Streptomyces sp. NPDC005485. Next base: position 13,265 of record NZ_JBEXDZ010000032.1, read on the forward strand.
GCTGTCAGGGCAACGGCCATCTTCTCCGCGCTGCTGGACGACATGGTGCGTGTTCTGGGCTCCGATCATCCGGACACGCTGGGCGCCCGGCACCATCTTGCCTACTCGTGCGGGCAGGCGGGTGATGCACCCGCTGCGGCTGCCGCTTTCGCCGGACTCCTCGAAGACCGAACCCGAGTCCTGGGACCCGACCACCCGCACACCCTCGACACCCGGAGCAACCTTGCCCGGTGGCGGGGAGAAGCGGGCGACGCACCCGCTGCGGCTGCCGCCTTCGCCGAACTCCTCGAAGACCGAACCCGGATCCTCGGCCCCCACCACCCGCACACCCTCAGCACCCGAGCCAACCTTGCCTATGCCTGGGGACAGATGGGTGATGCGGTAAAAGCGTCAACGGCCTTTTCCGAACTCCTGGACGACATGGTCCAGGTGCTGGGACCCGAGCACCCTTCCACTCTCATCACCCGTGAAACCCTGGCTGAATGGCAAGGTGAGGCGGGAGACCCTGCCGGAGCCGTGGCCGCTTTGACCGGCGTAGTGGAGGACATGACGCGGGTACTGGGGGCCGACCATCCTCTCAGTACCACCAGCCGGAAGACCCTCGCCCATTGGCGCACACGAGAAGAATCGGGGCCGAGGAGCAGTGGGTTGCCCCGCCGAGGCTGGAAGAACTTGATGATCTTTGTTGCCCTTCGACTGATACGACACTCGCCTGCACCGGAGAGGCGCTCCTGACCCGTACGTTCTCCCACCTACCCGCGTGGTCCGCAAACCGAGGCGGGACCCTGATCATTTGACAGGACCCCGCTCTGCAGCGGCCCGACGGACCGAGCTGTCAGTCGTCGATCCCAGCGTTGTTTCGATGCTGAGCAGGAGCAACAGAACTAGGCGCTGTTTCTCGGATCTCGCTTCGTGGGTGGGGTGTTGGGGGCAGGCTGACTGCCTGGGACGCGGAGACCTGACGAATGCGGAGTGGGATCGGCTGGAGTCGTTCTTACCTCGCGGTGGTGCGCGTGGGGCCGGTGGAGTGATCACCGAGGGGTGATCAGCGGGGTGCTGTACCGGGTCCGTACAGGGGGTCAGTGGCGGGATCTGCCCGAGCGGTTCGGGCCGTGGGAGACGGTCTGCAAACGCCATCGTCGCTGGTCGGCGGACGGTACCTGGCAGATGCTTCTGTCCAAGGTGCAGGCCGCCGAGGACGCCGCAGGGCGGATCGACTGGGACGTGTCCGTCGACTCCACGGCGGTGCGGGCTCACCAGCACGCCGCCGGCGCAAGCAAGGCACCGCCCGCCGCGGTTCAAAAGGGGCTTCGCCCGGGGACGAGGCGCCGATCCCAGCACGTTGACGCTCATTTGATTCAACCGAGACCCTCGTGCCAGGCAGATGCCGGCGTGGGGCTTTCGTCGTCTTGGGGGCCGTTGGGAAGTCGCCAGTGCCCGCCAGCGGGATCGGTGTCTGAGCTGGGACTCCAGGGCCGGTTCGGGCCGGGAGAAGTCCACGCCAACGGCGGGGCCCAGTGACCGTCGAGCACGCCGACGTCAGCCCCGGCCGAAGAGGCGCTTCCAGATGTTTCCGGCGGGTGTCTCCCGCTGAGGGCACGTACAGCGTTGGGACTTGGGGACTCCGGCCAGCACCTGTTCGACGTGCATGCCGCAGCCGCGATAGGTGATTCCCTGGCATGTCCGGCAGACCGCTCGCTGGCACATGGGATTTCTCCTTCTTCGAGGTGAGAGTTCTTCGGTGGTTGGAGAGAGGGGAGGTCGCCCGGGCCTTGTTCCAGGCCACCTCCCCGGTCACTTCAGCCGTGGCTGAAGTGGATGTCGGGCAGGATGCGCCTCAGCCAGGCAGGCGTGTGCCAGGCGGCGCGGCCGGTGAGGCGGAGCAGGACCGGCAGCAGCACGAGGCGGACCAGGGCGGCGTCCAGCAGGACCGCGATGCCGAGGACGATGCCCATCTCCTTCGGCGGCAGGGGCCCGGAGAGGGCGAAGGTGAAGAAGACGGCGACCATGACGGCCGCAGCAGCGAAGATGACGCGTCCCGAGTGGCCGAGCGCGGCCACCACGGCGGTGCGTGGGTCGCCGGTCTTGTCGTAGTGCTCCTTGGCCGTGGACAGCAGGAAGACCGTGTAGTCCATGGCGATCGCGAAGATCATGGCGAAGAAGAACACCGGCGCCCAGCCGTCCAGGAAGCCCTGGGAGGTGAAGCCGAGCAGTTCGGCGCCGTGGCCGTCCTGGAAGATGAGCCGGGCAGCCCCGAAGGCCGCGGCGGTGGCGAGCAGGTTGGTGAGGGTGCCGATCAGCGCCACCAGCGGCGCCTGGAGGGCGACGAGGAGCAGCAGGAAGCCGAGGGCCAGGATGACGCCCATGACGAGCGGGGTCTTGTCGTCGAGGGTGGTCTGCAGGTCGAGGTTCTCGACGGCTGCGCCGCCGACGAGAGCGCTGCTTGGCAGGTCTCGGCGTAGTGCGTCGACGGTCTTCTCCAGGCCTGGGTCGGACGGGTCCACCGTGGGCACGGCCTGGATGAGCGACAGAGAGCTACCGTCTGCGGCCGGCTGGGCCGGCATCACGCCCGTGATGGCCTTGTTCGCGGCGAGTTCCTTCGCGGTCCGGTCGGCCTCGGCGGTCGGGGTGACGATCTGCAGGGTGCCGGGGGCGCCGTCGCCGAACGCCTTTTGGACGGCCTCGTATCCGACGCGCGAGGAGTCCTTCTCCGGAACGACGGTGATGGACGGCATCGCGGTGCGCAGGCCGATCACGGGGGCGGCGAGTGCGACGAGGACGAGCAGGGCGGGAAGGCCGTAGCGGAGGGGGTGGCGCCAGAGACGCTCGCCCCAGGCGGTGAAGCGCGGCGAGGAGCCGTCCCCGGTGGCCGCGGCGCGGGCGATGGGCAAGGACGCCGCGTTGACACGGCCTCCCAGGCGGCCCAGGACGGCGGGCAGCAAGGTCAAGGTGGCGGCCAGGACGAAGACGACGGCGAGCATGATGCCCAGTGCCATGGACCGGAAGGCCGGAGCGGGTACGAGCATCACGGCCGACAGGCTGACCAGGACGGTGAGCCCGGACAGAGCCACGGCCTTGCCCGCGGTGTCCATGGTCTCGGCGACGGCGCGGACAGAGTTGCCGTGCCGGGCGAGGGCGGCGCGGAAGCGGACGACGAGGAAGAGGGCGTAGTCAATACCGAGCGCGAGGGCGAACATCATGGCGAAGTTCATCGCCCAGATCGATGTCGGTGTCGCGTGGTTGAGCAGGACCAGGGCGCCCGCGGAGGCGGCGAGCCCGGCGATGGTCAGCAGCAGTGGCAGCCCAGCGGCCACAAGCGAGCCGAAGGCCAGCACGAGGATGGCCATCGTCACCGGCCAGGACACCATCTCCGAGTGCATCATGGCGTCGTGGTTGGCGGTGTTGAAGTCGCTCCACATCACCGACGATCCGGTCGCGCTGACCTCGATGCCGTCGCCCGACAGCTCGGACAGCGGCTTCTTGAGGTCATCGGCGGCCCGGACCATGTCGTTCGTGTCGGCGCCGGCCCCGGCGAGCAGGATGGCCGCCTTCTCGTCTTGGCTGATGGTCGCGCCCGCCTGAGGCTGTACGACGGTCGAGATGCGTGAGTCGTGCTCCAACAGGGCGGTCGCTTCGGCGATCACCTTCCGTACCGAGGGGTCGGACACCTGCTTGTCGGTGGTGACGACGACCTGGACTGCGGAGGAGGCGTTGCCTCCGAAGTGCTTCTGCGCGAGTTCGCGCACCGTCACCGACTCCGACCCGTTGGCCTGCCATCCGGCCCCGGCCAGTGCCGAGGTCACCTGCGGCGCGAAGGCTCCGAGGCCGACGACCAGGACGAACCACAGCACCAGTACGAGGCGCAGGCGTCTGGTGGCCCAGACGCCGAGGCGCCCCAGCACGCCGGGCAGGACTGTCGGCGGCCCGGCAGAGGAGTCCGCTGCTTCCCGTGTGGATTGGGCAGTGGTCATGCTCAGTTCCCTTTCGTATACCCGGAGGATGGTTTTCCAGCACTGACTGCCTAATACCCCTGGGGGTATATGGGTGCGATGCGTCTGCCTCGGAAGAGGTGCGACAAAGGCCACGCACCGGAACCCGGGCAGTTGCAAGGCCGCTACGCGAACCTGTCCTTCACTGCGGCCAGCACGGCGTCAAGGCGGACGGCCGCTTCCTCGGCGACCGCGGCAAGCGTGCCGTCACCCGTCAAGGTCACCGACATGTTCGGCTCCACACCCTGGACGAGCACGCCGTCACCATCGGCGCGGACGACGACGTTGCACGGCTGGAGCAGCCCCACGCTCCGATCGGCATCGAGTGCCCGGCGGACCAGGGGCGGGTTGCAGGCGCCCAGGATGACGCGGTCCTCCATGTCGTGATCAGGCTTGGCCCTGAGGGTGCTTTGGACATCGATCATGGTCAGCACCCTGAACCCCTGGGCTTCCGGCTCTTCCCGCACTGCGGCGACGGCCGTCGCGATGTCGGCTGCCACGTGGGCGGTGCGGCCGTATGACGGGTCCGGCATTCGACTCTCCTACTGCTCACCGCCGATAGCGCTCACATACCCACCGGGGTATTGATGAGATCAGAAGATACCCCCGGGGGTACACCTCAGTGACTATATACCCCGGGGGGTAATTTTTCGAGTGGGCCACCGCGCTCTTCGTCGACACCCAGGGCTGGGCAATCGCCCCCACCGATCGCCCTCTGATGCCGCAATGAGTCTCTATAGCGCCAGGCGGACGCTCACCGGCACCCCGCGGTCGGCAACAACGTGCAGCGGCCGGCACTGGGCACGCACCCGGGGCGGTCATCACCACCTCGCACCGGCCTGCGGGACCACACGCCCGCTCGGGCGCCTTTCATGACCGGCGGACCGTCGACACCAGCCCGACGTCACGCTCAACCCGCCGACGCGCTCACCGCACGGGCTTGCACCCGGCCCACCCGAACTGAAGCGCCCTGACTGCCACGGAGATCTGGGCGCCACCCGGGACGGGGAACGTCTACCGGTGAAGGCCGGGGCCGCGACGCTTCAATGAGCCTCGTCCTCACCCGGCAAAAAGGGCACATCCGCCGTGTACGGGAATGGCGGACGCGCCCCAGTCAAGCTTCCTCAGGCCAGCGACAGGAACAGCTTCTCCAGCCTGGCGCGCATCTGATCCTGGTCCTTCCCACCGCCCGCGCCGCTCTCCGCGTCCACGATGCACTGCTGCAGGCCGGTCGCGATGATGGCGAAGCCCGCCCGGTCGAGCGCTCGGGAAGCAGCGGCAAGCTGCGTGACGACGTCCTCGCAGTCGCGGCCTTCCTCGATCATCCGGATCACCCCGGAGATCTGCCCCTGCGCCCGGCGCAGCCGGTTCAGCACCGAGCGCAACTCGTCGCCCGCCAGCTCAAGCTCCACGAATACTCCTCCCAAATACCCCCAGGGGTAACTATACGGTAAACCTCTCCCCGCCTGCGGCTCCGGACGTCGTCCGGACGCCCCCTGCCGCCAGTGCGGTTGATCGGCGTGCATCACACCAGCGCGTCGATCAGCATGACGGTCACAACCGCCAGCAGCACGAGTGTGAAGGTCCGCTGGAGCGCGCACCCGGAAACCCTCGGGTGTAGACGCGATGCGGATGGCTGTGGTCGACGTCGAGGAGCACGAGCTGGTGTGGATCGCCTTCTGGACCTCCGAGGAAATTCGTACGCACTCGAAACCGGGCGTTCATGCCGGCTGACAACGGGCCGTACCTGATCGACCGTGTCGACGGCGGACTGCACCAGATCGGCGTCGTCTCCGCGGTAGCCGGGGAGTGGGAGGCCGACTATCGAGCCGGATACGTGGGCTGCCGGTGCGCACCGCAGTGGACGATCCACACGATGCGCTATGCGGAGTAGCCGCTACGCGCGGACGCATGCACGCTGTGCGGACGCTGCGCCAGAGGCTGCCGGCGCGCCCGCCTGCGGAGGCCATCAAATACGTGAGCGCGTTGTTGGACGGTGATGCACCCGCGCGTCTGGTGGCCGTTGCCGCCAAAGAGCTCGTGGAGCCGCTCAACCCGGTTCTTGCCGTGCAGACGATTCTGAGCAGGGAGGAGTCACGAGCCGGTCAGAGACCTGAGGGATGACTGGAAAGCCAGTCGGCATGCCGATCGCGCATCCGGTCCCGTTCCTCGGGTGTGGCGAGGAAGACGTCGGCGCCACCGTCGTAGGGGTGGTGGATGCGCTGCATCCGTGTGTCGGTGATGAGGACTCCCGCCACCTTGTCGTCGGCGATGTCTCGGAGCGACTCGTCGATGCAGCCACGCCGCCAGGGCCGACGGGCGGCGAAGAGGTGGCAGTAAGTACGGAACTCAGGGTCAGGATCGTCCTCCACCAACAGACTCTGCCAGTACCCCGTGACGGGTTGCGATGACGGAACCTCGGCTTCGGTTGTCCAGAGCGGAGTGATCACATAAACGTCCGCACCAGCGAACAACTCATCGAGGACGGTGTTGTAGCGCCCCAGGACTACGGTGTACTCGCTCTCGTCCTCCGCGTACCGCTTCGACTCCGGCAGACTGTGAAAACGTACCCAGACATCTCGATATGGGTCACGGAGCTTGTACCCAACCGGAGGGCAACTGGGCCAACGCTGCTGCCACAGCTCCGTCAAATCCGCCTGTCCGTCTCCAGCCACCCGCCACACTCGTCCCTCGCGTATGAACCTACCGACGGCCATGATGCCGGGGCGCACCCACGAGAGAAACCGACTTCTTTGCTGTCGCTTCGCCGGCTGCTGAGGTAGCCGGCCCAGTCGCGCTTAACGAAGTTCGTCCAGGCCGTCGGGGGGTCGAGCTGGTCCCGGTGAGAGCGGCGAGGATTGAGGCAGGACCGTCGGACGCCAACGCAAGGCGGCCAGTGTTGTGGAAAACCCAGGAATGCACGCTCCTGGAGAACAGCTCAAGGCCGCCCACACCGCGATCGCCGCACTCTTCCACGACAACGAAGCCCTGCGGCAGCAGCTCAACAAGGACACCGGAAGCACGGTCACCCACTTCCGGCGAGAATTGCGGCAGCACGCCCACGGCGTGCGTGACGGGCGTCGCGGCCACAGTGCCGGCGGTCGCTCAGAGGTGGCCGTCCAGGCACTCCCGTATCTCGGCGATGGTCATGGGCCCCGTGCCGTGCGCCACCGCCTCTCCCTCCTTCAGCAGGACGTAGGACGGGGCTCCGGTGATCCCGTATCGCTCGGTTGCGGCCGGACAACGTGTGATGTCGGTGCGGACGGCCGTCAGGCGACCCGTGTAATCGTCGGCGATGCCACCCACGACGAGGTCCATCGTCCGGCAGGGCTCGATTGCCTTGGGCCATGTCCCGGTGAAGTATGCGAGGACCGGAACTCCGCTCATCCCGAGGATGAAATTGAACTCCGCGTCCTCACGGGGTTGGTGAACCCGCTTCGCCATGGAAGCTCCTGACTTCGCGTTCCGTCATTCCGTCCCCATCATCCCTCACGCGGTGGGCCAGGCCGGCCCGGTCGATCGTCCGGCTGACCTGCCGGAAGGGAGGCACGGGGCCGTCGCAGAACCACAGTGGTCCCAGCGCGAGCGGCTCTGCCACCGCCCCTGGTGACCCGGCCCGGCCGCCCCGCCGGTCATCCAGCTGCAGCCCGCCACGCGCCCGTGGGTCAGCTCGGGCCACGACAGTTCCACTTGAGTTGACGGTTCACCTCGACGCAAGAACGCGGCTGGTGATCCCCAATCAGCGGCGGCCGGTGGCCAGGATGACGAGGAACTGGCCGCCGCCCGCCTCGATGTCGGCGGTGACCGGCAGCCCGGGTGCCAGTTGAGAGAACCGGTCCACCAGCCAATCCGCTGCTTCTTGGGCGTCCTGCCTGGTCGGACAACGGCCCACCATCTCGCGGCCCCCCTTGCGCTCCAACCTCGCGGCAGCGGTGTCGGACAGCATGATGAGGGCCGCGAGGTGCAGTGCAGTTACCCCAGGGGCGCGAATGGGTTCGAGAACGAGGTCAGGTCACTCACGCGGACCAGGCTGAGCTCGCTGGGTTCGATCTCGGCGCCGGACAGGACCAGTTCAGTGCTCTCGACGCATCCCCGTGCGACCCAGTAACGGTTGCTGCTGTGGCGCCAGAGTTCGAACGTCATGGGTTTCCCGTCGGTGGTGATAGTGACGGGTTCGGAGGCCGGCAGGCTGGCCGGGGGTTCCTCGCCGGGGTGGTAGTAGTCCTCGAAAACCCGCTCCAGAGCATCGCCGCCCTCCGCGTTGCCGGAGGAGGCGCTCAAGACCGTGACATGCTCGACCTCGGGGTCGAATTGCGGAGAACCGAACCACAGGTAGACATGGATGTCGCCGGTGCCTCGGTTGTAGCCGTGCCCCGTGACCTGCCGTGATTCCGGCCAGCTGCCGTCGACAGCGAAGACGTTGAAGCCTTCTGCCGAACCGGGGCTGCCTTGATCGTGCATGGGATCTCCCTCTGCTCCTCCGTGATCAGGCATCCTGCCACCGCAAGAAAGTTCCCACGAGACCCGCTTGGCCCCTTCCGACTCGCAAGGGGTGGACACGTATCGGTTCGGTCACCTTGTGTCACGTCGCGTATCAGCCAAACGGTTCATCCTGTGTCCCATCCCCCGGCGGAATGCCACACTCTGTGACTGCGGTGGGTGGACCTCTGCTGTGATTGATCTCGGGTGTTGGGGGACAGCTGCTCGGCCACGGACGGCCAGTCGCCCGCAGTCGCGGGGATGCCGAGCCGGGCCCGTCCGCCGAACCCCCCGCGTCGCTCCCCATCGTGCAGGCCGACCAAGACAACAGATCCTGCCTCTCCTTGATGCGATCCCACCGATCCAGGACCCGCGCGGACGCCCGCGCACACGACCACGCAGGCTGTTCGCCGAACGGGGTCACGACTTCGACAAGTACCTCCGCCTGCTGCGGAAGCGCGGAATCAAACTGCCAATCGCCCGTCGCGGCGTCGCCCACCGCTCGGCCCGGGCAAGACTCACTGAGTGGTCGAGCGACCTTCGCCTGGCTCCCCAGTTCAAGCGCCAGCGCATCCGCTACGAGATACACGCCGCCCAACACGCCATCTGACGGCCGGCGTCACCGGTCGTGGAATTCCCAGCCGGGCCCGGGCCTCCAGGAGCGGCGCATGCACACGCAGCCTCCCTCCTGCGGACTCTTGGTCCAGGACGTCATTACCACCTGCACGGTGGTCTCCGTGGAGCCTCACTCCCCGGCCGGTTCGTCGAGGATCTCGCTGTAGTGACGACGCCGATGGGCAAGCGTCTGGGCGACCTCCTCGTCCGTGACTTCGGAGATCTCCCCCACGTACTTCAGGAGGTGCTCCCGCTGAGGGTGGTCAGCGCCTTGGACATACTCCGTGGTGGTGGCCACCCCGGCGGCGAACAGCAAGCGGTGGGGAAGACCGCACCAGGTATCGAAACTCGTGGAGACGGCTTCCCAGAGGAGCCAGACATCCTCGACGCGGCGTTCTTCGGCAACCCGTAGGGCCGCGATCTCGATGCAGTGGCTGAAGCCCCAGGAGTGCCCGTGCCGCCGTGTCTCCTGGATCAGCAGGAACCGGGCAAAGTCCCCATCCTCATGGCCAGGATCCCGGACCAGGGCTTCGAGGACCTGCTCCCGGTCCTCCCAGCGGATGTCGATGGGCAGCCCGTCCTCATCGTGCTGCCCATCGAACTCCACCAGTTCCCATCGTTCGGGGTCCTCGCGCCACCAGGCCAGGTCGGGTATTGCGGGAGGGCTCACTGGTGCTGGTTCCGTTCGGGAGAGTTGGCGTCACTGCGTAGGCCGGAAGACCTGGTCCATCGTGTTCTTGTCCAAGTGTCCATCAGACGGGGCGCGGAGCAGATCTGAGGGCTGAAGCCGCTGGTCAGGTCCGCGTAGGGAGGACGCGAACCATTTCGCCCGCGTCGGCCGATGTCCGCAGTTGGTGGTTGTCGATCTCCAGTACGGGGCCTGTGCACTCACCGGTGCAAATGATGATCCTGAAGAGACATCAAGTCACTGACACCGTGACCGAGTTCGCGGCCGCCGATGGCCAGGCGGATCCGTCGCCGGAGGCCGCGAACGGTCAGGCAGAACTGATGGTCGCCCCGCCGCAGCGATCAGCAAGGTGCCCTGGGGCACCAGCCGCGGTCACCAGCACGGCCAGGACCAGGCCGAGACAGTCAACGATCACGTGCCCGCTTGCGCCCGCCCACCCTTTTGCCGCCGGCTCGGCCCGACGTCGCGCGCGGGATGTTCGCCGCGGCCCGAACCGACGGCGAGTCCACGATCACCGCCGTCGGATCCACCGAGCGGCCCTCCTTCACGCACACGCGGTCGCACTGAACGGGGCTGCGGCCGGCTCTCCTGCCGGTCTCAGCTACACGCGCCGATCTTCTTGTAGCCGATCCAGAATTCGCCCCTCGTGTTCACGTTGGCATTCGTTCCGAAGTGCTGGAGCGTGTGCGCGCCCCAGATCTCGGCCAGTCGGCCCTGAGAAGTGCTGTCGATGGTGACGGATGGCGGGCCCACGATGGTGCCGTGGAAGGTTGCGGAGGTGTCGCCGCCCGGCGCGCGGTCCGTTGCGCTGCGCCAGCAGGCCGTTCCCGTCGAGATCACACGCAGAACCAGATCGCCGTTCGTCTGCATCCGTACGAGGTAGTTGCCGTTACAGATGGCCTTTCCCGACTGCAGGGTTCCGGAGAACGCGGAACCGACGCATCCCGCTGCCTGCGCCGAGTCTCCCGCGGCGGTCGATGCGCCGGCGGCGGGCGCAGTGAGGGCGATGGCCCCCAGGGTTGCAGCGGCCAGTGCTGTGGCCAGAGTCCGATTCCTGTGCACTGATTCGGTCCTTTCCTGTACGAGCCGGGATGTGATGGGGTGAAAGCTGTCCCACGGGTCAACGTGAGTCTTGGGCGGCGGTTGATGTCCTCGGTGCCGAGCCGGACGCGGCATCGCATTCGGCTCCTCGAGAGGTGCGCTGACGCGTCCTTCCTCGGTGGTGGCCGATGGGGGTTTCACCACCAGGGACCGCAGTAGGAGTACCCGCTGGGGTAGACCTTGCCGCAGGCGCGAAAGCGCCAGTTGTGGTCATTGCTGGTGTGCTGAGCCGCGGTGGTCTTGGAGGACTTCGAGCCGAGAGTGAAGGGCCCGCATTGGATCCAGCTCGCCCCGCCGTCCCGCGTCCAGTCCATCCACACTTCGTCCTGCGGGAAGGAGATCCCGCTGGCCGCGAGGTGGGCCCAGCCGCGCTGCACGCCCCCGACGGTGCCGTATTCCAGACTGAAGTGACTGCCTCCGATCTCGAAGGGGTAGCCGGGCACCACCCTGCCCGTGAGGCTGTCGGAGATGTCGGTGAATCCGTTCCGGCCGCCGTCGCAGTCGGAGGCCGCGGCATGGGCGAAGCCAGCAGGTCCGGCGATCGACAGACCGCATCCGAGTGAGAGTGCAGCGGCGGTGGCCGTCAGGCCGCGCCGCAGGCGGTGCGCCATGGAGGTTCCCCCTTGTTGGTCGTACCCGCTCTCCGGCGGATGGGCAGGGCTCGTGCGCCCCCGGCGCGGAGCAAGGCTCCGCCGGCCCGCGCGGGCCGGGTCGGCGCGCGTTGAGTTGGTGAACGGGCCGGTGCATCTCGTCCTGCTGTCGCGCCCGTCCCGTTCGGCACCTTCATCAGGGTGCACGTCGCAGCCGGGCCTGTCGTTACGGCAGAGCGCACAGGCCTTTAGTCCGGGCGCACTGCCGTGCGCTGCCGACGGAACTGGCTCGGGGAGAGGCCGTAGGCGCCGCGGAAGACCTGGCTGAAATGCGCGGGGCTGGCAAACCCCCAGCGGGCGGCGATCGCATGAATCGGGCGGGCGGCCGACTGCGGGTCGGCCAGGTCGCGTCGGCACTGCTCCAGGCGGCAGGCGCGGACCCAGCCGGCCACCGTGTGCCCTTCCTGCTTGAACAGCTTGTGCAGGTAGCGCAGGGAGATGTGATGGGCCGTGGCGATCGCATCCGGGGTCAGGTGCGCGTCGCCCAGGTTGTCCGCGATGAAGGCGTGGATACGGGTCATCAGCGCGCGCCGCCGGGTGGGAGGCGCCACCGTACTGGAGGCGTCCGGAACGCCGGCCGACGCGGTGGCCGGAGCGTCGGGAGCTGGGGCGGACAGCCGGGCGGTGGCGGACGGGCTGGGCCCGTGCAGTTGCCAGGCGACCAGCGGCAGGCAGTGCGGCGACAGCGCGCCGATGCCCTGCGCGCCCGGGATGCGCGCCGTGCCCGGCCACCGCGGGTCCCGGGCGGGCAACGGCAGCAGGAAGCGCGGGAAACGCAGGAGCAGCGTCTGGCTCAGCGGAGACTCCGGGGCATGCTTGGCCACTTGGAGACCCGGGATGTCGAACAGCGCCAGATCTTCGACGCCCGGCTCTGCGTGTCGGCCCGGCTGCGCAAGCGGGCCTGCACCGCGCACGAAGCAGCCCGGCTTGAAGGCCCTGGGATCGGCCTGGCGAACGGGCCGGGGCGGGCGGTGGGCCGGAGGCGGTATCGCGGTCATCAGCGTGGCCTGTACCGGGCCGAATCCGCTGATACTCGCTTCAGCCGGAAGCCCGCTCTCCATCCCCGGATCGCAGGGCACCCACAGCCTCGCGTTCACCTCGCGCCAGAAGGCGAACCACTCCCCCGCCGAGATCAAAGCCGCGCTCACCACGTCTATCTCGTCTGCCCATACTGCCGTCGTGGCGGGGGCACACCAGCACTCGAACAGGCCGAACACAAGCCGCCACCGCCGCTGCAGGAGGGTCATCACGAGGTACCCGGGCAGGAGTGCCATGGCCTTGGCCCTGCCGTCTGCCGGCTGGACTGCGGTGCGCCGGCCGACCGGAGCTGGCGCGTCTTTCCCCCGTGCCGCCGCCCCTGTGCGCTCGCGCCGGCGAGAAGCAAGGAGACGGCCGCCGCTGAAGCCAGCGCGGCCGCCGCGTAGTTCGTCCATCGCATAGGTGAGCCTCCGTGGTCGGCATGCCGGCGGCGGGATTCCCGCCGCACCGTCCATGACGGTGCAGGCTGTTCTCTGTCGCCTTCGCTGCAGGGCGCGCCGTCCAGTCTGGAGCCGGGGAGCAGACCTCCAGGAGTGCCAAGTGGCCTGTCTGCACGTGGAGTTGTCATCACTAGGCGTGACATATGTCATTTGGCAACCGCTCAGAACCATCTCTGAACTTCGAAGTCGATCGCCGTCTACTTGTAGGCCTGGCTCAGCGTCCAGATCGCCCAGCCGATCACGGCCAGCGGAATCACGACGACCGCGGTGCCAAGCGCGACACCCACCCGCGCCCGGAAGCGATCGGCTCCCTCCCGGCCCCGCATCCTGCGCAGAGCGACGGTTCCCGGGACAACCGCAGAGATCCCCACGGGCACGATGAAGTACACGGGAAGAAGGCGCCGCGTCCGAGATCGAGCGGGCGAGCTTGCGGTTGGTCAGCATGTTGCGGACGGTCAGGTCCTCGATCACGACCGTTTGATTTGCCCCTGAGCCGACGATAGGTGACGCCGCACAATGCATCGAAGTCGCGCGTTATGGGCGCCGCCCCGGTGCAAACCTGAACGCCCCGAGCGCCGAATAGGTCGCGCGCTCGGTCTGCGGTCTGGTTCGCATCACGACGACGTTAAAGTTCGCGTCACGACAGCGTCAAAGTAGATGCGATCGGGGCACCGATGAGAAATAGCGCCGGCAGTGGTCTGAGTACGGTCTGGTGAACGCGGGGCGCGCATCAAGGAGAGCAACGAGATGAGAGCACTTCGATACTCGATCAACGTCACGCTCGACGGCTGCTGCCATCACGAGGCAGGGCTCCCCCCGGACGAGGAGTCGATGCGCTACTGGACCGCTGAGATGGAGCGAGCCGATGCCCTGCTATTCGGCCGGGTGACCTACGAGATGATGGAGTCGGCGTGGCGGAAGCCGGCCACGGGCACGTGGCCTGACTGGATGGATGAGTCGCAGATCCCGTTCGCCGAGACCATTGACCGGGCGAAGAAGTACGTCGTGTCGAGCACCCTGAGCGGGGTCGATTGGAATGCCGACCTGGTGCGAGGCGACTTGGAGCAAGCGGTTCAGCAGCTCAAGCAGGAGTCAGGCGAGGGCCTGTGGGTGGGTGGCGTGACGCTCCCCCTGGCGTTGGCAGATCTGGGACTGATCGACGAGTACGAGTTCCTTGTTCAGCCGGTCCTTGCCGGACACGGGCCGACGTTGCTCGCCGGACTACGCGAGCGCATCCAGCTCGAGCTCGTGAACCGCCATGAGTTCCGGTCGGGGGCGGTAGCCCTGCGATACCGGCCCACGCGAGTTACGGCTTGACGTGATGTGTCCTGGCACGTAGACCGCTCCCTCGAGACGAACGACGGCTCGGGGTCGCGTTGCCCCGAGCGGGCCGTGCCCTCGAACGGCGGACATATCGGCGCGGGACATCGCCCCCAGGTGCCGCTAGCGGACAGGGCAACCGTTGCCTGACGTGGCACTGGATCCACAGGTCCTGACTATTCCTCCCGCTGGCGGAAGCACGGGCGGCGGCCTCGTCGGGCATGTTCTTGCCGGTGGCGAAGCTCAGATCTCACGGGCACGCATCCGACTCCTTCGACACACAGCACGCCCTCAACCCTTCGTCACTCATACCCGCAACAAGTGAGCACCGCCCGTCAGTTCAACGACCAGATCGCTGCGCCTGCGCACTGACGCTCAGTCGACGACGTTCAACTGGCACTCCCCATAGAGGGCTGAGCGTTCCTCCAGGGAGTCGGGGATCGCCGAGTCCGGGGGGCCCAGCGCCCGCAGGAACGCGCCCAGCACCCTCTTCGGCTCCGCCGCCTGTGTGCCGCACCCTGCAGGTCCACGTACAACTGCCCGTCGGCGAAGGCGGCCCGCGCTCTCTGCGCCACGTGCACCGCCAGCGTCGTCTTGCCCACCCCGCCGATGCCCGACACCGCTATTACCCGGCCTTCAGCCTGGGCGAGGACCTCGCTCAGCTCTGAGACGACGGCGGCACGCCCCGTGAAGTCGGGGACGGTGGCGGGGAGTTGATTCGGGCAGACCGGCACTGCACCAAGTTCCGGGGCTGATGCACAGGGCTCCTCCATTCCTGGGTCCGCCTGCAGGATGCGCTGTTGCAGTTCCTTAAGAGCGGGGCCCGGGTCCACGCCCGGCTCGTCCGCCAGCAGGCGCCGCGTGTTCGCGTACACCGCCAGCGCCGTCAGCTCCGACATCGCCTCCGCGTGGCAGCCCTGCTCCAAGTCCATGTCCAAGCGGGACTCCAGGAGTTGGAGACGCCACTCCTCCAGGCGAACCCGCTGAGTCTCCGCGTACGACCCCGGCACGCCGACCAGCACCTCGCCGCCCCACAGCGCCAGCGCCCGGCCGAGCACGTCCCGCGCCCGGTGCAGGTTGCCAGCGCACCGGCGCCTTTTCCGCCTCGGCCGCCAGATCCTGAGCTGCCGTCAGGTCGAAGGCGCCCTCGCTCAGCCCCCGTTCCGCGTAGCCGCCGGACTCAGTCACCAGGACCTCGGGGCCCAGCACCTTGCGCAGCCGGGACGCGTAAGTCCGCAACGCCGCCAGTGCCTGCGACGGTGGCTCCTCGCCCCACAGCGCGTCGATCAGCTCGCTCGCGGTCGCCATCCGGCCCTCGCGCAGCAGCAGGGCGGCGAGCAGGGCACGTTGCTGCGGGGAGCCGGTGCCCCTCCGTCCGCGACGACTTCGGCGGCGGCCTTGTTCGAAAGCGAGGATCTCTTCCGCCCTGCTGACCTTTCCCGCTCTCGTGCACCGACGGCGGTCTCGACGGCTGCGGGTTCACCGGTCGGCCATACGTGCAAAACGGCCGGCCGATGGTTCCCCCGCGCGTCGAGTCTTGCCTGCCGAGCACTTCCCGGCTTATTGTATTATGACCGTACGGTAAATGATGAAGGCCGAACGATGGCTCGCCATCAGCTCAAACGAACGCAGCCCACCACGCGCCGCGCAGGTGCAGGCGGGGCCGCCCCAGCCGATGCAGCTCCGAACACGATCACGGCCACGCAAGCCCAAGCCCCCTACGAAACACGAGACGGAACCCACGCCATGAGCCAGCCCAGCACGATCCGCCTGGAGCGGACGACCCCGCAGACCGCGAGGATCACGTTCTCGAATCCTCCCGTGAACCTGGTGATTCCCGAGTCGATCCTGACGCTGCACAAGATCGTCGAGGAGCTCGAGAACGACCCGGACATCCAGGTCGTCGTCTTCGCCAGCGAACTCCCCGACTTCTTCATCAACCACTTCGACGCCGCCGCGGCCGCCGACCTCCCCGCGCCCGAACACGAGGACGACAACCCGCTGTGGACCGACATGGTCCTGCGGCTGAGCAAGGCTCCGTTCGTCAGCATCTCGGCCATCCGCGGCCGTACCCGCGGCGCCGGCAACGAGCTGGCCCTCGCCTGCGACCTGCGCTACGCCAGCCGCGAGAAGGCGCTCTTCGGCCAGCCCGAGGTCGGCCTCGGCCTCGTCCCCGGCGGAGGCGGCGCCGAGCGGCTCCCGCGTTCCATCGGCCGCGACCGCGCACTGGAGGCGATCCTGACCAGCGCCGACTACGACGCCGACCTGGCCGAGCGCTGGGGATGGGTCACCCGGACCCTGCCCGACGCTGAGCTCGACGCCTTCGTCGACGCGACGGTCGCCCGTCTCGCCTCCTTCGACCGGCAGGCGCTGGCGACCGCGAAGTCCCAGGTCAACCGGGCGACACTGCCGCCTGACGCCCACCTGGTCGCCGCCTTCGGCGAGTTCGCGGGCACCCTGACGCAGCCGGGATTCGCCGCGCGTGCGGACGGGCTCGGCGCACTGGTCGCCGAGAAGGGCCTCGACGTCGAGTACCAGCTGGGCGAGTACATCGGCCGGGTCAACGAAGCCCTCTGATCGCCCCGGCCGCGCCCACGACCGACCGCAACGCCCCACAGGGCGCCCGTAGGCGCCGCGACACCCCGGGCGGGTTTCATCCCCGGCGGCCACCAGGGTCCCTGCCGCGGCAGGCACGCTTCCACGGCAGCTCGGCCGCCGGCTCCCGGCCGGAGGGCCCCGCCCCGCCCGCCGGGGTCCGAACTCGGAGAACGCGACGGACAATGCCTCACCGCGCAGGGTCGTTCGACATCGGGCACCTCTTCAGGCTGATGAAACAGACCCTCTTTCAACACCACGAGCAGTTCGTGCCGCATGTTCTGGAGCTTCCTCGATGAGCTCCCAAACCGGAGGTATCAGAAAGATGAGTCTAAACAAGGTGGTTCTTGGTTCCGCAGGCCTCGGGATCGGCGTGATCGGGTTGATCTATCTCTTGGCTCCCCACCTCTTGCTCGACGTCTACGGGGTCGGCATCCAGTCGCCCTCGGAGGCGAACATTTTCAGGAGCGGTTCCGGGTCACTGTTCGTAGCCATGGCGATCTTGTTCGGCCTGGGAGCCTCCAACACGCGTTACACCAGGACTTCGCTCATCACGCTGTTCACCTTCATGAGCGGCCTAGCTGTGGGGCGCGTGGTCAGCATCGTGGCGGATGGGTGGCCGCATGCGCTGCTGATCGCCGTTCTTGTCGTCGAGGCTTCCTACGCCGGCGCTGCGGCCTATGTGTTGCGGGTGGAGGACTCCTCTGCACAGTTGAGGGAGACCGCCTGAAGGCATCGCTGGAGTACATGTAGTGCCGCGCGATGCCGACCGCACCATCTGATTGCTCGTTCTCGCAGTACAGAGGCGTGGACGCGCGCTGAAACGGTAAGACAAGCTCAGGCTTCTGGGCTCGGTGCCGCCGACTGGTCACCGCTGCCGTGCGCCAGTGAGGCGAGGATTTCCTTGCGGCAGACATCGAGGATTTCGTCCGCCAGCGGAGAATCGTCGGGGCATGCCCGCGACAGCATGACCGCTCCGATCGAATGGGCGAGCATGTCGATCACCATGGCGCGGGCCGCACGCTGGTCCTGGTCCCCCTCCCCCGGTGTGTCGCTTGGGGCCTGAAGGGCCGTCAGCAGGTTCTCGATCCCGGCCGCGAACTCCGTTTTGATGTCCGCCGGCTGACGTGCTGCGTCGCCGCTGAGGGCCGCAATGGTGCAGCCGTCACTGCGCCCGTCGCGATGTTCCCGGGAGACGTAGCCCTCGACGAACTCGGCGGGGTCCAGGCCTTCTGTTCGTGCCGCGATCTGCGAGAGCCCGCTCGCGGACGCTTCGGCCATCAGGTCGGCCTTGGAGCGGAAGTGCTTGTAGAACCCGCCATGGGTGAACCCGGCGGCTGCCATCAGTTCCGCCACGCCGACACCGTCATAGCCGCGCTCACGGAACAGCCTGGCGGCTGTCGCGACGATGTGCGCACGGTTCTGCTCCGCCTGCGCCTTGGTCACTCGCATGTCCAGCCGCCCCTTCCACGGTCGACGCTCGACGCTCAAGCATACATAGATGCCGATCGACATCTAAGAGCTTGACTTTTCATATGACGATCGTCATTCTATTGCTCATCCCCTCACCAGAAAGGCGCAGGCCATGAGTGACACGCATGTGACCGCACCGACCGAGTACATCGAGGTCGACGGCGACCGGTTCGTCTACCGACGCTTCGGCAAGCCCTCCGGCGTCCCGATTTTCCTCGTCCAGCACTTCCGTGGGGGAATGGACAACTGGGACCCCCTGCTCACCGACGGCCTGGCCGAAGGCCGTGAGGTCATCCTGTTCAACGGGCGAGGCATCGCCTCCTCATCCGGCACACCGCGCAACCGAGTCGAGGACATGGCCGACGACATCGCCGCGGTCATCCGGGCGCTGGGGCTGGAGCAGGTCGACCTGCTCGGCTTCTCCCTCGGCGGCTACCAGGCACAGGAGGTCACGCTTCGGCACCCGCAGCTGGTGCGCAAGCTCCTCCTGCTCGGCACCGGCCTGCGCGGCGGGGACCCGACGATGGA
The DNA here is from genome assembly GCF_040606085.1 of Streptomyces sp. NPDC005485. NCBI lineage: Bacteria > Bacillati > Actinomycetota > Actinomycetes > Kitasatosporales > Streptomycetaceae > Streptomyces > Streptomyces sp. NPDC005485. The sequence continues at coordinate 32,181 of NZ_JBEXDZ010000032.1, forward strand.
CCCCAAGGTGCCCGAGGTGGCACTGAATCCGGTCCCCGGCCTGGAGGACTTCCTCTTCCTGTTCTTCGGCCGCTCGGAGGCCGCGGTCGAAGCCGGCCGGGCCTTCTGGGAGCGACGCCACCAGCGGGCCGACCAGGACCCGCCGAGCTCGCCCGCAGTCGGGCAGGCACAGTTCGAAGCGACCATGGCCTACGCGGAGCCGCTGCCGGGCGAAAACCCTTACGCCTACCTGAACGCGATCACCCAGCCGACACTGGTCCTCAACGGCGAGAACGACGTGATGATCGCCTCGATCAACTCCTGGCACCTCGCCCAGAACATCCCCAACGCCCAACTGCTGATCTACCCCGACGCCGGGCACGGAGCACAGTTCCAGTACCCCGAGCGGTTCCTGAAGCACGCCCTTCAGTTCCTCGACGAGTAGATAGCTGCGCGCGCAAGGCGAACGGCACGCCCTCGACGGACGGCCGTCCCGGCCGTTCCTGCGCCGTCCGTCACCCAGAAAGACATTACGGACGTAATGTAATTTACCCATGCTCGTGGCGGATGCCCCATCGGACTCGCTGCCCGGAACACCCGGCCCACCGCATGCCCGCCACCAACAACCTGAGGAACCACGCATGCTCAACGCCCTGTGGACCCCGACCGTCGCCGGAAAGATCTCCCTGCCGCACCGTCTGGCGATGTCCCCCCTGACCCGCAGCCGGGCCACCCCGGACGGGGTGCCAACCGAGCTCAACGCCGAGTACTACGCCCAGCGCGCCTCGCACGCCCTCATCATCAGTGAGGGCACCCAGCCCTCCGCCGACGGCCAGGGCTACCCGGTGACCCCCGGCATCTACACCGACGAGCACATCGCCGGTTGGCGCAAGGTCACCGACGCCGTACACAAGGCCGACGGGCGCATCGTCATCCAGCTCATGCACACCGGACGCATCTCCCACCCCGACAACACCCCCCACCACCGACAGCCGGTGGCCCCCTCCGCCATCAAGCCCGCAGGCCAGACGTTCACCGGCTCCGGGATGCAGGAGATGCCGGAGCCACGCGCACTGTCCACCGAGGAAGTCGCCACAACGGTCGACGACTTCCGCAAGGCCGCCGCGGCCGCCATCGCGGCCGGCGCCGACGGCGTCGAGATCCACGGCGCCAACGGCTACCTGATCCACCAGTTCCTCTTCCCCACCACCAACCAGCGCACCGACCAGTACGGCGGCTCCCTCGACAACCGCATCCGCTTCGCGGTGGAGGTCGCCACCGCCGTGGCCGACGAGATCGGGGCCGGCCGCACCGGCATCCGGTTCTCCCCCGGCAACCCCTTCCAGCTCGGCGACCTCGCGGAGCACGACACCCACGAGCTCTATCCGCACCTCGTACGCGCCCTCGCCCCCCTCGACCTCGCCTACCTGCACCTCGCCCACGGCGGCGACGAGGAACTCCTGGGTACGCTGCGCGAGCTGTGGCCCAACACGCTGATCCTCAACCGCGCCGGCACCGACATCGCCACCCGCGCCAAGGACATCGAGAACGGCATCGCAGACGTCGTCACCGTGGGTTCGATGGCCCTCGCCAACCCCGACCTGGTCGAGCGCATACGTGCAGGCGCACCCCTGAACACCCCCGACCCCAACACGTTCTACGGCGGCGGAGCGGCCGGCTACACCGACTACCCCACCCACGCCGCCTGACCAGAGCGCCCGGCGCCCGAGGGAATCACCGTCCTCGGGCGCTTCGGCGTACGCACGGCGCAGCACGCAGCGGTGAACATACGCTCGCGACGCGGGCGGTGTGCCGGCGATGACGACGAGGTCCCGCCCCGCAGCTCGGAATCCGGACTCGCCGCACCGGACGTGGACTCGGCCCCCGTCCCATGACTGAGCCTTTTCCAACCTCAGGTTGAGGCGTGGTGAAGGACGAGCACGGTCTTCACGAGGCCGTTGCGGGTGGCACACACCAGGGATGGGCTCCTCGACTCGTCCGTTCGTTCAGGAAGCCCGGATCGCCCGATCGATCTCCGCGCCGGTGCGGGCCACGACGACGGGCCACTCGTCCCTGAGGGCGGCAGGCAGAAGGTCGCGGTCCTCGTCCCGCTGAATCATGGTTGGTCCGCCCGGGACGACGAGCACGGCGTCCAGCCGGCGCAGCAGGACGGCGAGGAGGTCCATGATTCCGCCGCCTCCGAAGCGGTTGAAGGTGATGTTGTCCGGGCTGGAGAAGAACACACCCGCCTCCTCCCCCTCCGCAGTACGCACCTGCAGAAAGTTCATCCGGGGGTCCCGTGCCACCACATAGGGGCCGAGGACCTCGTGCGCAGCACTCATGTCCAGCGGCGCCGGCTCACCGTTCTCGAACCGGCACATGAAGATGTCAACACTCATGGAGTCTTTTCTAGCCTCAGGTCGAGGCGTGGTGAAGGACGACGACGGCCTTCAGGATGTCAGTGATCCCGTTGGTGCTGCAGCGGAGTTTCCACAGAAGGCGCCAGCCCTTCAGGGTGGCCATGGCCTGTTCGCCGAGGCAGCGGGTCTTGGCGCGGCTGCTGTTGTGCACCGCTTCCAGCCCTTGAGCCGACGGCCCCTGAACGGCACACGGACCGGGCGGCCGGCGCCCTGGTGAGCCCTGTCCGCCCAGCACTTCACGTCGGCCTCGGCGATTGCGGCGATGATGCCGTGGCACCGGGCGGCGGCCCGGCCATGGGCCGATCCGGGCAATGCCTGTGAGGCCCACAGCAGTCGGCCGAACGGATCGGTGAGAACCTGGACGCTCATGCCGTGGCGTCTGTGTTTTCCGGAGTAGTACGGGGTGTCGGCGGCGATCGGTCGATCGGCAGCAGGGTGCCGTCCATAATCACGAAGGCTTGCGCCCGTATGGTCCCCATCGCCTCGGTCAGGGTCGACGCGGCGGCGGCCAGGACGTCGATCCCCTCACGTACGTATCGGTACACGGTCGCGACGCCGATGCCGAGCCCGGCGGCGAGCCGCGCGTAGGAGTCCCCGCACCGCAGGTGGGCAAGGACGAGCAGCACCTGAGGGCCGACAGACAGGCGTCGCCACCGGGTCCCGATCTCTCGCTGCCGGGCACGCACCAGTGTGGTCAGGAAGTGCAGGGTGCGGCTGGACAGATCGATCGACGAGGGGCAGGCAAGCACGCGAAGCTCCTGGCGGACACAGATCATCTTGGTCGAGAACCCACCTACCAGGACCTTCCCCCTTCCGCACAGCCGGCCTCCAACACCTCACTGTCGCCGTCAGATTGGAAAAGGCTCACCGAAGACGAAGCACCCGCATGACTGCATACGAACTCGCCGACAAGGTCGCATTCATCACCGGCGGCACCGTCGGCACCGGCGGACTCGGCAGCGCCACGACCCGAACCCTCCCCTCCCCTCCCGCGGCGCCCGGGTCGGCATCGTGGATCTGCGGCCGGACACGCCGGAGATCGCAGCCGGCATCTCGTCGTCCCACGCCGTCGGCCTTACGGCGGACGCCTGCGACCGCAACGCGCTCGACGGCGCAAGGTCGCCACACGGGCCCATGACTTGCCGTCCGATGGGAGGCGGATCGGCCGCAAATCAGCTGCCAACCATAATATTACATGCGTCAGGCCACACATTAGGATGGGATACGAGGCAATGGCCCGGCGGAGTTGATGGAGGAACCCTGTGGCGCGCTACACCAAAGAGCACAAGCAGGTGACGCGGCAGCGGATCATCGAGCGGGCCGGCCACCGGTTCAAGAAGGACGGCATCGACGGCTCCGGCATCTCCACGCTGATGTCCGACGCCGGGCTCACCAACGGAGCCTTCTACGCCCACTTCGAGTCCAAGGACGACCTCGTCGCCAACGTCGTCGCCGAGCAGCTGAGCGCGCAGGTGAAGCAGTACGGCGCGCTGCGGCCCGGCCGCGAGGGACTCGAAGACCTCATCCGCGCGTATCTGTCACCCGAGCACCGGGACAACCCCGGCGACGGTTGCCCGAGCGCCGCCCTGCTCGACGAGATCGGCCGCTGCGGTGACGGGGCCAAGAGCGCCTACACCGACGGCGCCAGGGCCATCCTGGACGAGCTCGCCGCCCGCCTGGCACCCGAGGATCCGCAGTCCGCCCGCGGTAAGGCCATCGGGCTCTACACCATGGCGGTGGGAACGCTGCAACTGTCCCGCGCGCTCTCCGACCGGAAGTTCTCCGACGAGGTCCTTGAGCAGGGAATCGAGAACGCCCTCGCCTTCGCGCGATGACGGTCAACACCGGCTGGTGACCAAGGGCCGACGCCGGTGCCTTGCACCCGCGTTTGCGCCGTCAGCGTGACGGGCGGCCCCCGAGGCAACCGCGATCTCGGGAGCAACACCGGCGCGGCCGGTCCTCCGCTCGTACGGCGGCCGGCGCTGCACGCGTTCGAAATACGCCGTAGCGGCAGCGCAGGTCCTGGGCCTGGGTCCTGGCGCCCGGACGGAACGTCGACCACGCCGGTCTCCGCATCGCCGTCCCGCACGTCAACCACCTCGGCGTCGTATGACCGAGAAGCGAGCAGGCCAGTCACGTCGAACAGGTGACAGAGCCGCCCGCCCACCGGGCGTCACGGCTCTGACCCCACGTCCTCGGCCCGTATGCAGACCGCACCGCGCCTCTACGGCCGGCCGAAGAACTCGAGAGCCGTCGGCACGAACTGCTCGTGGTACTGGAAGATGCCGCCGTGGCCGCCGTCGGGGTAGATCACCAGCTCGGCGTTGGGCAGTCGCCGGGCCAGGTCGTGCGAGTTCGGCGTCGGAACCATGCGGTCGTCGTCACCGTTGGCGACGAGCACGGGCTGCTGGATGACGGACAGATCCTGCGGCTTTGCCAGCCCCCAGCGGTGGATGGCCTTGAGCTGGGAGAAGTAGGACTTGAGGCGGATCGCCTTGTCACGGTCCTTGGTGCGCTCCTTCAGACGGGCCAGGAACTCCTTGCCGGCCCGAATCCCGTTCGGGGTGCGGGTGAAGAAGAGGAACTGCTTCACGTCCTGAAAGGTGAGCAGCGCCCGGACGGTGTCGTAGTGCGAGATCCGGGTCACGTTCTTGATGCCCTCGCCTCCGGCCGGACCGGTGCCCGCGAGGATCAGCCTGCGGATGAGCTGCGGATCGGTCTGGGCGATCACCTGGGCGATCATGGCTCCCATCGAGAAGCTGAGGACGTCCACCTTCTCGAACCCCAGCGCCCGGATGAAGGTGACGGAGTCCCTGGCCATCTCCTCGATGGTCTGCGGCGTCTCGCCACTGGACGCGCCCACGCCCCTGAGGTCGAACGTGATCACCCGGTGCTTGGCGGCGATGCCGTCAACGACCCGGGGGTCCCAGTTGTCCAGGACCGCGGCGAGGTGGGTGATGAAGATGACTGGCATGCCGGTCCGGGGGCCGAGGTCGCGGTAGGCGAAGGTTACTCCGTCGGCGGTGACGGTGCGGGTCTGCGCGTTCTTGTACGACGTCACCATGTCACCTCGTGATTCGCGTGCGTTCACGGTCGTGCCCTTCGATGTGAGAGTTACCGCCACCGTGCGTCAGCCTCTGCTTCCTCGCAGGCGGGCGCAGAGCGGTTCCCATGCGTCTCCGGGCTGCGACTGCAGTCCGGGGTCGACGGTCAGAGGAGGCCCAGGAAGTGGGAAACCCCTTGGATCAGGTCCCTGAACAACCCGCCGACTATTAAAGTATGACCGTACTTTCATTGGGGCGCAAGTGGCGGAGCCGAACGAGATCCACAGCGACGGAATAACGGGTTCCGCCGAGCATCGTGGCCCACAGCACAGCGCACCACCAGGGCAGGAGCGGCTCACCTACGCCGACGGCCACGAGAGGCAGGTCGTGACCGGCGAGTCGTGGCGGTCCGGCCCCGGACCGGTCGCAGCCGACGATCTGCACGACGGACAGGACATCAATGCGCGGCACGAGGACGACGCCTGGCTGCGCCCCGGTTTCCAGGACGAGGGCTGAGCCGGAGTCCGCACCGCGGACTACGACAACGCCCGCCTCAGCCCCGACCGCGCGCCGCCGGTACGGCGCATCGCCCACTTGCAGCGCTTCCGGCGCCCTTCTCCTCGACACCGGACAAAACCCCGTGGGGCGGCTCAAGCTCCGTGCACGCAAAGTGACCGGGACGGTCATCACGCCACGGCACGCCGAGGTCCTCGAGGACGGCGAGCTGTGCGACGGCCCCTGCGTTCGGCCCTGGCGACCGACCACTTCACCCTGAGCGGCGGCGACGACACCTTCGAACCGCCATGACCTTCCAAAGCGAGCGCTACGACATCCCCTGGACGGGCCCAACAACGCGGTCACGCCCGGCACGCGTGATCGTTTCACCGTGGGCACGCAGGGCGGGACACTTCACGATCTTCGTGAGCATTATGGCCATAGTGCTAAACGTGGGCGACCGAGCGCGCAAGGGGAGTCCCTGTGGCGGGCGGAACCTGCGGCCAGCCACGGGACCGCATGCAGGCCGGCAGTGCAGGCGGTTCAGTGCGGCGGGGACCGAGGGGTGACGGCCCCGCCCCGGCCGCGAGAGCGTCGGAATCCGGGAATATTGAATTACGTTCACAATACAATACATTGGAGGAACCGCTGGAGGGCGAGTGGCCCCCCGGCGCGCAGAGGAGTGTGTGTAGTGCGATACAGGAAAGAGCACAAACAGGCCACCAGGCAGAGGATCATCGAGACGGCGGGCCGCCGCTTCAAGGAGGACGGCATCGACGGCTCGGGCATCACGGCGCTCATGAAGGACGCCGGGCTGACCAACGGCGCCTTCTACACCCACTTCACGTCCAAGGACGACCTGGTGGCCACCACGATCGCCGACCAGCTGGAGGCCCAGAACGCGAGTATCGTCGCGCACGCGGAACCGGGCCGCGCCGGCCTCGAACAGATCGTGCGCTGGTACCTGTCCCCCTGGCACCGGGACAGCCGTGACGTCGGCTGCCCCTCCGCCGCCCTGCTCGACGAGATAGGGCGCTGCACACACCTCACCAAGCAGGCTTACACCGAGGGCGTACTGGTGGTCGCCGACGGCATCGCCGCCCGCCTGGCGCCCAACGACCCGCTCTCGGTCCGCCCCATGGCACTCAGCTCGTACGCCATGATGGCCGGCACACTCCAGCTCTCACGGGCCCTCGCTGACCCCCAGCTCGCCGATCAAGTCCTCGATCAGGGCATCCACAACGCCCTCGCGCTACTGGGCATCGAGCCCGAAGGGGACACCAGGACGGCGCACTGACTGGCGTACACGAACACTGCGGAGGGCGCGCTGATGAGGCTTCGTGAAAATGGCTCTGGCCGCAATTCCGTGACGAACCAGCACAGTTGTTGACCGTGGTGGCATCGGCTGTCAGTCGGGGCCAGCACAATGCCGCCATGAGCTATGACATGGCTCGCTTGATGGTTTTCACCCTATTTACGTGTCCTTCGACGGCTCCGGAGCTCCAGGGCAGGGTGAGTACTGCGGTGACGGCGTCGAGGTCCTGCCGGAGAGAGCCCGCGAAGCCCCTCGTGGGCTTCGGTGCGTGCTGCTCGGCCTGTCGGATCCACTTCAGCAGAAGGTACCTGCGCTGGTGGCGGACCAGGTCTGCGAAGGCGCGGGCGAGATCGCCGGCCCGGGCGATGTCCGGGCAGGCAAGCCGAACTTGCAGGAGTCGTTCGTCCTGGCTTTCGGTGAGCGTCTCCCGGGGCCGCATGCTCCACGAGGTGATCTTGCGACGGCTCGGGATGTCGGCCCGGACCGGTTCGGCGGCGCCCGCGCGGAGGGCGGCGAGAATTTCGCGGACGACCTGGCGGCTGCCGCGGTACCCGCGGGCCTGGAGTTCAAGGAACAGCCGGGTGCCGCTGACCTGGCCTTGTGCCTCGGTAAAACGGGCGTTGAGGTACGCCTTGAACGGCTCCAGGACGCCGTTGGGGCGACGCTCACGGGCGGAGGCCAGCAGCTCGTCGAGGTCTGCGCCGCGAAAGCGGCGGACGGTCTTGCGGTCGAGGTTCAGACGGCGGGCGATCGCGCTGACCGTCCAGCGCTTCTCCAGCAGGCGGTGGATGTCCTCGTAGCGGTGACCAGTGCGCTAAATGATCTGCGTGCGGGGCAGTTCCGCGGGAGGTAACAGCATCGGGGTCACCTCGGGCAGTTCGGCTATTTCGCTCGCCGTCTCCTCCTCGGCGCGTGTGCGCAGGAAGTCGCGGTGCTGGTGGCAGGTCTTCTCCACCGCGGCGGACAAGTTCTGCAACAGGCGCCAGCGATCAGCGACTTCAAGGGCGTTGGGGGCGGCTTCCCTGACCGCCTTGGTGTAGGCGGTCGCTCGGTCCCTGCAAATGATCTCCGCGCCGGGATGCTCCTCCAGCAAGGCCGCGAACGTCTCGGAGGTGCGATCGGGCAGCACATCCACGACTCGGCCGGCTTCGACGTCGACCAGCACCGTGCCATAGGTGCAGCCCTTGCGGAAGGCGAACTCGTCCACCCCCAGTACCCGCGGCGCACGGTCCGGCACCGGCGGTGCCGTCAGCAGCCCGAGCAGACGCGTCCGGCCAGCGGTCAGCCGCAACCGGCGGCACAGCCGTGCGGCAGGACGGCCGCCGAGCTCGATCGCGATCGACCGCAGCCAGCCCGCCAGCCCGGTGCTGGAAGGGCGTTACCCCGCGGACAGGCCCAGCACCCGCTCGACGAACGTCGTGCGGGAGCAGCTCCCGCGGTCGCAGAAGCACCGGCGCACCCGCAGCCGGACGACGACCCGGCGCGAGCCCAACGGCCGCTCAGCCAGGGTGCGTTGATACGTGCTGTGTACGCGGCGAGCCTGCTTGCGACAGTTCGGGCACCGGCATGGGCGGGCCGTCGACACCGCCTCCACCACCAGGACGTCCGAGGAATCGCTCACCCCCTCCACCCGCACATCGATCCCAGGAAACAGCACATCCTCAACCGTCTTGCTCGCCACGGCAGGAAGTACGCTGCCGAAACGATCCCGCATTCTGACCGCTGACCTGGGCATTCACGAAACTGCGGCCAGAGCCGCCCCAGGTCACTCGCCGAAGGATTGGCCGAAGCCCTGGCGGGCGCCATCGGTGAGGCCGATCGCCGAGGCGGTGTACTCCGTCGCTCCGATGGCGGTGATCGCGCCTTTCGCGGCGGGCAGGATGTCGACGCGACCGTTGTGGGACTCGTCGTCGCCGCCGGAGCCCACGACGAGGTCGGCGCGGTTGTCGCCGTTCAGGTCGGTCAGCTTCACGGCGGCGCCGAAGAAGTCGTACGAGGAGGGCCTGCCCGGCATGCCGTCGGTGCCCTTGAAGTAGGACGCCGCGCCCTTGCCGGAGACACCGCCCTTGCCGCCGAGGAGGGTGGTCACCTGGCCGGTGTGTTCCAGCTCGCCGAGGCTCTCGACGGAGGAGCCGACGGCGAGGTCCGCGTAGCCGTCGCCGTTGATGTCACCGACGGAGACCGAGACGCCGAAGTAGTCGTCCTTCTCGCTGGAGTCCGGGACGCCGTCGGTCTCCTGGGTGATCACCTGGACGGGACGGGTCGACTGACCGGTTTTGCCGCCATAGACGACGCTGACCTGACCGGAGTAGATCGGCTCCTCGTAGGTCCACTCCTTGCCGACGACGATGTCCGCGTGACCGTCCTTGTCGAGGTCGCCGACGGCGACATGGCCGCCGGTGGCGGAACGGTTCACCGGGAGCTTGCCGTCGGCACCGGTCAGGTTGCCGGTGCGGAGCAGGCCATTGTTCGTACCCCGATGGAGTTCGATCCGGTCGACGGGGCCCGTGCGCCCCGCAAAGACCTGGATGACGAGATCGGTGATGCCGTCGCCTGTCACATCGCCCGAGTCGAGGGCGGTGTGGACGTACGTCTGACCGTCCTTGAGGCCGAGGCTGATCACGGACTTGGCCTTGCCGGTGGTGCGGCTGATCGGCCCGTACAGCACCTCGCCGCCCCGCCCGGTGCTGTAGTCACCGGTCGCCAGGTCGGTCTTGCCGTCGCCGTTGAAGTCACCGGCCGCCAGCGACGAGCCCCGGCGGACATCGGGGCCCGTGGGCGGAGTCTGCTTCACGGTCACGGCGCCGTGGTTCGTCAGCCCGTTCTTCCCGCCCCAGACGATGACGATCTGACCGGCGTTACGGCGGTAGGTGGTGCCGAAGGTGATGTCTTCACCGCTCGCCGAGATCGCGAGGTCGGTGAAACCGTCGCCGTCGTAGTCGCCCGCGACGGACTGGGAACCGAAGCGGTCATAGCCCTCGGTGATGCCGGGGACGCCCGGGGTGTTCTGCGTGATGACCTGGCGCTTGGCCGCGTTCACACCCGTCTTGGAGCCGTACAGCACCGCCACGGCGCCGCCCTCCGCCTTCTCCCCGGAGCTGCCGTGCTCGTTGACGACGAGGTCCCGGTAGCCATCACCGTTGAAGTCGGAGACGGCCTGCATGGCCTTGGTTGCCTTGACGGCCTGCACCGGCGCGGCGACGGCGGCGGGCGCGAGGCCGCACACCAGGCATGTGGAGGCCACGGCGATGGCGGTGTACAGGGTGCGCTGACGCACGATCGTCTCCCACGGTAGTTCTGCTGTTGCTTCTGTAACCCGCTGAGGAGACCAGCGACCCGGCCCGGAGGTTGTACGAGAAGAAGAAGACGGCGAAGGGCTTGGAGTGACACTCCCCCACCTAAAGGCGGGGGCTTCTCGGCTCGCGCCGGGAAGCTTCCTGCTTCATCGCCGACTGCCCGCCCGGAGTACTCCGTTGAGGTCTTACACCAGCTCCACAGGTCGACACCGCCAGTCCGGCGGCCAGCAGGTTCTTCGCCGCGTTCACGTCCCGGTCGTGGGTCGTTCCGCAGTCGCACGTCCACCTGCGGACGTTGAGCGGCATCTTCTTTTGGAGTGTGCCGCAGGTGGAGCACAGCTTGGACGAGGGGAAGAAGCGGTCGACCGCGATCACTTCCCGCCCGTACCAGGCGGCCTTGTACTCCAGCAGGTTCCGGAACTCCGACCATGCGGCATCCGAGATGGCGCGGGCCAGGGACCGGTTCTTGACCATGTTCCGCACGGTCAGGTCCTCGATCACGATCGTTTGGTTCTCACGAACGAGTCGAGTGGTCAGCTTGTGCAGGCCGTCACGTCGGCGGTCGGCAATCTGGGCGTGGATCTTGGCGACCTTCTGTCGGGCCTTGCGCCGGTTGGCGCCGTCGCCCCTGGCTTTTTTCGCCAGGCGGCGCTGGGCCAGAGCAAGACGGGCACGGTCGCGGCGTTCATGCCTCGGGTTGGCGATCTTCTCGCCGGTGGACAGGGTCAGCAGATGGTCCAGGCCGACATCCACGCCCACCGCTTTGCGGTTCGCGGGCAGCGGCTTGACGGCGCGGTCCTCGCACAGCAGGGAGACGAACCAGCGCCCCGCGCTGTCTTGGGACACGGTTACCGTGGACGGCTTCGCGCCCTCCGGCAGCGGACGGTGCCAGACGATGTCCAGCGCACTGGTCATCTTCGCCAGCGTCAGCTTCGCGTCCCGGAACCGAAACCCGCTGGTGGTGTACTCGGCAGACTTCCGCGACTTCTTCTTCGACTTGAAGCGAGGGTACTTGGCCCGCTTACCGAAGAAATTGGTGAACGCCGTCTGCAGGTGCCGAAGACACTGCTGGAGCGGCACCGAGGAGACCTCGTTGAGGAACACCAGTTCCTCGGTCTTCTTCCACGCCGTCAGCATCGCCGACGTCGCGTTGTAGTTCACCCGCTCCTGTCTGGCCCACGCCTCGGTACGCGCGGCGAGCGCCATGTTGTAGACCTTGCGCACGCAGCCGAACGTGCGCGACAGCTCCGCTGCCTGCTCGTCCGTGGGATAGAAGCGGTACCGATATGCCCGCTTCACCTGCGTCGTGGTCACGCTCACAAACCAGCGGGACCATGACTAAGGATCAAATCCTGTGGGTCAGAGCACGGTCTCTCGCCCTGGCGGCGAAACCCCGCTCCTTGTCCTGCTCCGCAGCAGCTTCGTTTCCTCCCCCGGCTGAAGCCGGGGGCATCCACGAAGGAGACCTGATGAGCTGCCCCGCGTCTCACCGGGCCAGTACGCGGCGGTGAGCCCGGACGGCAGGGTGTTCGCCTACGGAGGCAACATTGCGGGCGGTGATCCCTGTACGCCCTCGGACACGGCCACCGTCGTCGACCTCGACACCGGCACACACACCACCACCGCCCTGCCCGGTGGCGACCGATCCACCCCGCTGCGGATCACGGGCGTGTGGTTCGGTCCCCACGACGAGGTCGAGGCCGGCGTCTTCACACAGCCCGCCGAGGTCTGTACCGCAGGGGCGTCGGCGCGGCGGCAGCCGACGGCCGTCTACCGTCTGGAGGACGGCGTCTGGACCCCGTCCGGCCAGAACGCGGTGATGGCCCGGACGACGGCGCACGGATGGAGCGCGCGACGTGCCGCGGACGCCGGACTCACCGACTTCCGGCCACCCGCCTCCCCGCTTGTCGTTTCCGACGCCAAGAACCGGGAGCTCAGGCTCGGCGACTCCGTCACGGCTTTCGCCTGGGCTCCCGCCGACACGACGCCCGACCCGGTCCTGGGCACCTTGTGGGCCCCCTATCAGAAGGGGTACGGGCTGGCCAGACCCACCATGGTCTACAACGGCGGCAGCCCCGCCGGGATGGTCCGCGACGTGAAGTGGACGTCCTGGGGCGGGGAGCGCGCCACCGGAACAGGGCAGTCGGTCTACACCCCCGACGGGGTGGCCGTGGCCGACGGGACCTGGGAGGAGAGCACCGTCGTGGCCTTCGACCTGGGCAACTGCGAGGGCACCCGGACCTATCGGAAGATCGTCTGGTTCCTTCCGAAGCGGGGCGGCCGCTTCGATCCCACCCACTACATCGACGTGTGCGCCGGGAAGTTCTGGAACAGTCCGTGACCGCAGTGCCCCGTTTCAGGCCTCGTTGTCGATGCCGGTGACCGTCGCGGGGCCCAGCGGCGCTTGGGCGTTGGTGAAGCCGGCCTTGTGCAGGGCGGCTGCCGCGGTCTCCTTGGCCTGCCGTTCCGCGGTGCGGATGTCGTCCGCCGTCACCTCCAGGCGGATGCTGAAGGTCCGGTCGTCGTTGACGGTGAGCAGATCCAGTTCCTCCCGCCGACCCAGCGAGGTGTGGTGCGGGTCGGCCGGCCGCAGCAGCCGTACGAGGTCGGAGCGCGCGCTGTCCTGCGGCTCTCGCAGGAATGTGCCAGGGATGGTGATGACGTAGGTGGTCACGTGAGGACTCCTCCTGTGGACGCCCTGCCAGAGCCGGTGCCTTTCGGGCCTTCCCCTGCGAGTGCCCGACATGGGGATCATCGAACACCCGCCAGGGCGCTCGGTGAGAACCGTCCCGGTGATCCAGTGCCGGAGCCTGGGCTCCTACTACCGGCGCAAGGCGGGTGTCCCACCCCCACCACACTGGCAGCGCCCCGCCCTCACCTCGGACAACCGAGTGCTGCGGTCGGCCGCAGCACATGCCTAGCAGCTCGGCGAGGCCAACGGATGGTCGCCGTCACTCGTGCGGTGCGCGATGGACGGCCTGACCGCGGTGCTGGCCGACCGCCCGCCCGGCAAGCCCGTGAAGCTCACCGAAGTCCGTGCGCGACTACCGCGACACGCTTCCAGCCTTCGGGTCGCCGAGGTCCTCACCGACCTGGAGCTGTTGGAAAACGACAGCGTATTGGCGGTCCGCACCTGGATCGAGAACCGCACCGCCGAGCTGCCCGCCGGGTTCGCCAGCGACGTCCGTGCCTGGCTGCTGGTCCTGCTCGACGGCGACAGCCGTGCCAAGCCCCCGGTCCCACGCTTGCGTCTACGTCTACTTCGGCGGCGTCCGCCCCCTGCTGGAGAACTGGGCGACGACCCGTGGGCACCTGCGCGAGAGCACCGTCACCGACGTCACGGCCGCGCTGTCACCCCTGCGCGGATGGCAGCGGCGCAACGCCATCGCCGCACTGCGCTCACTGTTCCGCTTCGCCAAGAAGCGCGGCCTGATCTTCGCCAACCCCACCACCCGCCTCAGGATGGAAGACATCCCACGCAGTCTGCTGCCGATGACCGACGCCGAAGTGCTCGCCGTCCAACGGATCGCCGTCACCCCGGCGCAACGGCTGATCGTCGCCCTGGCCGCCGTCCACGCCGCCCGCGCCACCGCCATCCGCCGCCTCACACTGGACGACCACGACCTGCCCAACCGTAGGATCACCATCGCCGGACACGGCCAACGGCTTGGCGAACTGCCCCACCAGACCTGCTGACCTGGCTCGACCAGCGCCGGGCCACCTGGCCGAAGACCCCGAACCGGCACGTCCTGATCAACGCGAAGACCGCCCTGGGAACCGGGCCCGTCAACCCCGAGTACCTCAAGCGGCACCTACCGCACCAGGGCTTCTACCTCGAACGCATCCACGGCGACCGGGTCCTGCACGAAGCACTTACCGTCGGCGCCGCCCGCTGCACCTCGCCCTGCTCTTCAACCGTCCCACACCATCGCGAGCAGCTACACGGCCATCGCCCAGAACCTGCTCGACGACACCGCTGCTGTCGAGGAGCAGCCGTTAAACCAGTGGCGTCCCCGTCAACGAACCTCATAGCTTGTGCGCTCGTGACTGATGCTCCGAGGATGCGCCCGAATCCACACGACCTCGGCCGGGTGTTCAACGAGGTGCCGGAGCTCTACGACCGGGTCCGGCCGGGATACCCCGACGAGCTGTTCGCGGACCTTGTCGCCGTTACCGGCGTGGCCGACAGGTCGTCGGTGCTGGAGGTGGGCTGCGGAACCGGCCAGGCGACGCGCTCGCTGGCAGCACTCGGATGCTCAGTGACCGCCATCGAGCCGGGCGCAGACATGGCCGCAGTCGCTCGCCAACGGATGGCCTCCTTCCGTAACGTCACAGTCGAGACGTCGACGTTCGAGGAGTGGGACGACCGCGGTCGACGCTTCGATGCTCTCGTGGCTGCGTCGTCGTGGCACTGGGTCGACCCGTCGATCGGCTGGCAGCAGGCGCACGACGTGCTCCATCCCGGAGGTTGGATGGCGCTGCTCGGCCACGTCGTTGTCCGCCGGCCGGGAGAGCCGGAGGTGTACGCCGAGACCGCCGATCTCCACGAGCAGTTCTGCCCCGGGAACCCCGACTGGGGTCATCCTCCCCTGGAGGACGACGTGCGCACCACCGACGAGGGCTGGGGCCTGGTCGAAGACCCCGGAGGACTGTTCGAATCAACGATCGTGCGCTGGTACCCGACCGTTCAGTGGTTCAACGGAGACGGCTTTGCCGATCACCTTCGCTCGTTGTCGCTGTACCGGAGGCTCGACCGCGACGTCCGTGAGCCCCTGCTCGACGCCGTCGCCGAGCGCATCCGCACGCGGATGCGCGACCGAGCATCACGCCGTTACCTGAGCGTCCTCCGTGTCGGACAGCGCGCCCAGTGAGCCCAGTGGTGAAGGACCTGCCGATTCAGCGGCAACGGACCCACCGCACCTTCACGCCTGCCTGCCGAAGACGCCGTGGGTTCCCAGTGAAAGCACCTGAGTCACGCTGAACCCACGGCCGACATGTCGGTAAGAACCCTGTCACCAGCCGCAAGCGAGTAGTCAGAGCTTCGTGACCACAGCCTTCTTGGGGTCCAGGCAAGATGAGGCCAAAGGCCGCAACAAGACGTCTGGGCATCTGTCACCGTGCTTCGGTCGCCCCGGTGCCCGGCTCACGCTCGGACTCCTGCAGCGCGAGCACCTCGTCCCACACGTCTCCTCCGTCGGCCCAGGTCCACAGCCACCGACGCAGCGAGGGCGCCGCGTACCGCAGAGTGACTCGTCATCGAACCTGGGTGCTGCGGCTCGGCGGTCTCGTCAGACGGTCTTGACGACAGTGCCGGCGCCCTCCAGGGCGGCGGTCTCGTCGGCGGGCGCGGTGGTGTCGGTGACGAGGGTGTGCAGGAGCGTGGCCGGGCCGACGTGGGCGTAGGCGGTGCGGCCGAGTTTGCCGCCGTCCGCGGCGACGATGACTCGGCGGGCTGAGGCGATGCCTGCCTTCTTCACGGCGGCGTCGTCGAGGTCATAGGCGGTCAGGCCCTCGGCGGCACTCAGGCCGCAGCAGCCGATGATCGCGGTGTCGAAGCGCAGCGCGGCTAGGGAGGCGAGGGTGAGGGGCCCCGTGAGAGCTCCTTCGGCGGCGCGGGGCCGTCCGCCGGGCACCATCAGTGCGGCCTGGCCGGGTGGGACGCTGAGGACGTGGATGGCCTGGAGGGACAGGGGCATCACGGTGACCGGCCGCTCGCGCAGCAGGCGGGCGACCTCCAGGCAGGTGGTGCCGCTGTCGATCAGGACGCTTTCGCCGTCGGCGATGAGCGAGGACACCTCGGCGGCGATCAGCCGCTTGGCATCGACCGCGTCGCGGGCGCGCAGCGCGAAGGGCGGCTCCTCGCCGCGCAGCAGCAGGGTCCGCGCTCCGCCGCGGAAGCGTTCCAGGACGCCCTGTCCGGCGAGCACGTCGAGGTCACGCCGGATGGTCATCTCCGATGCGCCGGTCAGCGCGGCGAGTTCCTGGACGGTGATCTGGCCCGACTCCCCGACGGCCTGCGCGATCACGGAGTGACGGTCTGCGTTGCTCATACCCGTGATTGAACACCACCTCAAAACGAACATACAGCGTGTTCGAAAGGCGGACTTTCAAACATTTGAGATGTTCGCTACGGTGGGCGGTGTGAACCCTTCGCTTCGAGCCGCCCGCGCGGCGACCTTCATCTACTTCGTCCTGTGCGGCACGCTCATGGGCACCTGGGTGGTGCACATCCCCGCCATTGAGACGCGGGTCGGCATCAGCCACGCCACCCTCGGGAGCCTGCTGGTACTGCTCGGGCTCGGGGCCTTCGCCGGCATGCAGGTCGCCGGCCGCCTGACCGACCACCTCGGCCCCCGCCTGGTGGTCCCCGCCACCGGCATCCTGGCCAGCGCCGTGTTGGTGCTGCCCGGCCTGGCCCGGGACCCGTGGACGCTGGCGGGCGCCCTGCTGGCCTTCGGCTTCTGCAACGGCTGCCTGGACGTGAGCATGAACGCCCACGCCGTCCACGTGGAGAAGGCCTACGGCCGGCCCGTCATGTCGGCTTTCCATGCCACCTTCTCCGTCGGCGGCGTCATCGCCGCCATCGCCGCAGCGGGCGCCGCAAGCGCGGGCATGAGCCCGGCCGCCACCCTCGGTGCCTGCGCCGCGCTCGGCATCGTGATCGCGCTGGCGTCGGCGCGGCTCCTCCTGCCCGGCACATCTGCCGCCACCGCCACCGCCACCGCCACCGCCACCGCCACCGCCACCGCCACCGAGCAGGGTCGGCAGGCTCCGGCCGCCAAGCGCGGCAGCACCGTGCGACGGATCTGGATCCTGGCCGCGCTGGCGTTGACGACGATGCTGTGCGAGGGGGCCGCGAACGACTGGAGCACGCTGCACCTCAAGGACGTCCTCGGTGCCCCGGCGAGCACCGCTGCCTTCGGGTACGGCACGTTCGCCGCGGCGATGACCACCGGGCGTCTGCTCGCGGACCGGGTCGCCGCCCGGTTCGGGGCGATGGCTGTCCTGCGCTACGGCTCGGCCACGGCCGCCGTCGGGATCACGATCGCCGCGTTCGCCCCGTCGGTCTGGGCCGCGTTCGTGGGCTGGGCGCTGTTCGGCCTGGGACTGTCGGGCTGCATCCCCCAGCTGTTCAGCGCGGCCGGCCACGCGGACCCCGCCGCGGCCGGGGCGAACGTCTCCCGGGTCGCCGGTCTCGGCTACCTGGGCATGCTCGCCGGGCCCGCCGTCATCGGCTGGCTGACCCACCTCACCGCACTGAACCACACCTTCCTGCTGCTGACCCTGCTCTGCGCAACTACCGCCACAGCCGCCGGCATCCTGCGCACCGGCTCCGGCGCCATGCCCGAGCCGGAACCCGAGCTCGCGTCCAGCAGCCACTGACCGCCTGTGCGGCACAACCCTGACACCGTGCCGCACAGGCACCCCACCAACCCGCGACAACGACCGGACCAGGAAGCCCCGCCGTGTCCCCCGACCGACGCATCGTGCTGTTCGACCTCTTCGGAGTCATCGCCTGCCACCAACGCCCCGGCGCCCTGGAACAGATGGCCGCCGGCTGCGGCGCACCCGCCGACGCGTTCGCCGACGCCTACTGGGCCTGCCGCCCGCCCTACGACGCCGCCCAGCAGACCGCGGCCACCTACTGGACCACCGTCCTGCGAAAGCTCTCACGCCCCGTCGACGGCGACACGATCGAGGAGCTGCGGCTCGCCGACATCGACAGCTGGTCCCGGGTCGACGACCGCATGGTCACCTACGCGCAGCGCCTGCGGGACCGCGCCGAGGTCGCCCTGCTGTCCAACATCCCCGGCGACCACGCTGACGCCTTCCGCACCGCCCAGCCCTGGCTGCGGAACCTCGACCTCGTCGCCTTCTCCGGCAAGATCAAGGCCGCGAAGCCGGACCCGGCAGCGTTCCGCCACTGCATCACCGCCCTGCGTTCCGCACCGGCCGACTTCCTCTTCATCGACGACCGCGAGGAGAACGTGCGCGCAGCCCAGGCCCTCGGCATGAACGCACACCTCTTCACCCAACTCGACTAGCTGACAGCGACTATCGACACTTGGCTGCCACCCCGCGCCGCGTGACCAAGACCGCTGCCGCAGGCGAAGATAGGGAATCCAGCGCAGCAACTCTGCCCCATGCTTGAGCGAGTCGTGGGGAATTTCAACGAGCGCCATCAGCGCCGCGCCCTCCGCACCACCCACCCCGCGCCAACACCTGACCTGCGGCGCGACACCCGTACGGGAAGAGGTGCCCACTCGAAACCCGGATCCTGCACGCGGCCCCGTCCACCCCCCTACGCTCGGGCACGACGTCGCGGGCGTCGTCTGCCGCGTCGGACCCGCGGTGCGCGGGTTCAAGGTGGGCGACGAGGTCTATGCCCGACCTCGCGCTACAGCGCCACCCTGCTCCCGGCGAGCACACCGACCCCGAACTCGCAGGCCGCTACCCCCGGTTGTGCATGGGCATGGCCGTCCACGCCCCCAGCAAGGAAATCGGTCAGCAAGCCGTCCGGCTGCTGGAGACCGTCCAGCACCTCTGGCTCGTCAAGGGCTTCATCGCCGGAGACACCACGGCCATTCGCTCCCGACGCCATCGGGGCGGGCCAACCTGGCTCAACGCACTAAAGGACCAGGCGCCCTGGACCGGCTTGATAGCCCCGCCGCGCTACTCATCGTCGGCCTGGGCGCCATCCATGCGGTGCATGCCGCGGAGGTCGCCCGGTTCGACCCGGCCGACCCCGACCTGGCCCGCCCGGACGCTGGCGCCGATTAGGCTGCGCTGACAGTTGAGGCGGACCGACGGGGGCCACGTGGATGTCACCGAATGCGAGCTGACCGACCCCTGGGAGGGCATTCTGGCCACTCCCGCCCGCGGCAGTGACATCGGTGTCCTGGTCCTGGCGGGTTCCAGCGGGCGCGTCGAACGGGAGAGAGCACGCATCCTTGCCCAGCAGGGCATGACGGCCGTGTCGATCCGCTGGTTCGGCGGTCCGGGGCAGACCCCGGGGATCTGCGAGATCCCCCTGGAGACGTTCACCGCCGCCGTCGACTTCCTCCGGTTGAACGGGGCGGAGCGCATCGGCATCCTGGGCACTTCCAAGGGGGCTGAGGCAGCTCTGCTCACGGCACTGCACGATCCGCGCGTGGACGTCGTCATCGCGATGTCGCCCACGTCCCGGGTCTGGTGCAACGTCGGGCCAGGCCGCGACGGAGCACGACACCCTTATCGATCGTCCTGGACCTGGCGAGAGCAGGCGCTGCCTTTCGTCCCGATGGACGATTCCTGGACTCCCGCAGAGGGGGGCGGTGGGCCGGTCGCCATCCGCGGGTGGTACGAACTCAGCGAGCGGACGTTTGCCGGCCTGCTCTCTCCGGCGGAGATCCCGGTCGACAAGGCGCGGGCCGATCTGGTGCTGGTCGCAGGCGGCGACGATGCGATGTGGCCGTCTCTTCCCTTCGCCGAAAAACTGGCGCAACGCCGACGCTCAGTTGGGGCCACGGTGCGTCTGATCGCCCGCCATGATGCCGGTCACCGCCCTCGTTTTCCTGGCGACAGCCCAGCGTCGGCATCCCCACGCTTCCTGTACGGAGGCACGCCCGAAGCTGACGCGCTTTTGGGGACGGCTGCCTGGCCCCACGTCCTCGACGCGCTCCGCGGCGGGAGCTGACCCTCCCCCGGTTGATCGCGCACGAAGCCCGAAGAGGGTCTCTACTGCGTCCCGTTGCTCTTGTTTGCCCTGATGCGGGCCAGGCGGTAGGACTCGGCGCCGGTCTCGATGAGGGTGGCGTTGAAGGTGACCCGGTCCACGATCGCCGCGCAGAGCCGCGGGTCGGCGAAGGTCTTGCTCACCTGGTGAACGCCTCGTTGGAGGCGATCGCGATGCTGTTCTTCTCCTCACGCTCCGTTAGAACCCCGCGGGTGGTGACTTCTTTGCAGGTCACGCCCTGTCGGCGTGCAGCGCCGGGTAGTCGGTGTAGCCCCTTTGGTCGCCGCCGTAGAAAGTGGCCGCATCGGGGGCGTTGTAAGGGCCGCCGGCTGCGAGGCGGGCGGGCAGGTCCGGGTTGGCCAGGAACAGCGCGCCGAAGGCGATGATGTCCGCGGTGCCGTCCTCGATGTGAGCGACAGCGCCGGGGCCGGTGGGCTCGGGGTGGGTGAAGGGGTTGAGGATGAACGCCGTCGGCCAGTCCTTGCGCAGCCGGGCAGTCAGGTCGCGGTCCGGGCTCTCGAGCAGGTGCAGGTAGGCGAGGTCCAGCCGGGCGAGATGGGCGATCAGGGTGGTGTAGGTCTCCAGCACGTCCGCCGGGTCGGTCTCGGCGATGTCGTTGTAGGGGTTGCCGGGAGAGATGCGGAAACCGGTCCGGTGGCCACCGATCGCCTCCGCGACAGCCGTGGCGACCGCGATACCGAAGCGGACCCGGTCCGCGGCCCCGCCTCCCCAACTGTCGGTGCGCAGATTGGTGTTGGGGGCGAGGAACTGGTGTATCAGGTAGCCGTTCGCCCCATGGATCTCCACGCCGTCGAAGCCAGCGGCGATCGCGTTGCGCGCGGCGTCGGCGTAGTCGGCGACCGTCTGGGCGATGTCGTCCTGGTCCAGTTCCTTGGGCGTGACGTAGTCCTGGGGGCCCTGGTACGTGAACACCTGGCCCGTCGCCGCGACGGCGGAGGGGGCGACGGGGATGAGGCCGTCGGGCAGCAGGCTGGGGTGGCTGATCCGGCCGGTGTGCATCAGCTGCGCGAAGATCGTGCCGCCCTGGGCGTGGACGGCGTCGGTCACCTTCCGCCAGGCGTCGACCTGCTGGGCGGAGTGCAGGCCGGGGGTGTTGGTGTAGCCCTGGCCGGCCACCGAAGGCTGGATGCCCTCGGTGATGATCAGGCCGGCGCTCGCACGCTGGGCGTAATAGGTGGCCATCAGGTCCGTCGCCGTGGCTGCGGGAGCGTCGGCGCGGCTGCGGGTCATCGGAGCCATGGCGATGCGGTTGGCGAGCGTCTTGCCGCTCAGGTCGATCGGGTCGAACGCGGTAGTCATAGCAGCTTTCCTCAAGAAGGGGTCGGGTGAGAGAGGCAGGCGGGAGTCGGGCGGGCTGCCGGTTCGCAGCACTCCGATCGAAATGCAACCTCCACCGAGAGACTCTACATCTATTTGAGACTAAGTCTCAAGATGATTCGATGTCCGGTTGTTGCGTGCGGGCGGGACGCGTCATTGAGACCAAGTCTCAAGTTGAGTCTTGGCGGTAGTGTTTCTCGTATGACCGACTCCGCCAGCACCGCCAACCACACCCCGCCGAAGCCGCCCGGTCTGCGTGAACGCATGCGGGCAACGGTCCGGGCGGAAGTGACAGAAGTGGCGCTCCGGCTCTTCACCTCTCAGGGCTTCGACCGCACGACCGCCGACCAGATCGCCGCCGAAGCGGGACTGTCGCGCGCCAGCCTCTTCCGGTACTTCGGGACAAAGGAAGACATCGTGCTGGGCGGTCTGGAGGGCGATGGCCGGCACGTCGCGGAAGCGCTCGCCGCCCGCCCCGCCGAGGAGCGGCCCTGGGTGGCGCTGCGCCGGGCGTTCGACGTCCTGGTGCAGGTGAACGAGGAAGCACCCGAGCAGACGCTGAGCTTTCTGCGCCTGCTGCAGCAGACGCCGTCACTGCGCGCCCGGCACTTCGAGAAGCAGTCGAAGTGGCAGGACCAGATGGTGCCGGAGATCGCCAGGCGACTGGAGGCCAGTCCGGGCCCGCCCGAGGATCCCAGACCGACCGCGCTGGTCGCAGCCGCCCTCGCCTGCCTGGACGCGGCCGCGAGAGGGTGGGTGGCCGGCGAGGGCGCTGTTCCCCTCGCTGACCTGCTCGATCAGGCAATGGGCGCGCTGACGGAGTAACCGCCCACCCAAATCCGGCGACCGGCGCTCACCGACCGGCACGTCGAGCCACGGCTGTTCCGTGCCGAGTGGCACGGAGTCTGGGGAGGGTCCGCGGGGAGGGAAGGACGCCGGGCAACTGCACCCGGCCAAGACCCGGATCATCTACTGCAAGGACGACAGGTACCGCGCGCTGCCCTCACTGGTCGTACGGCTGTGGGCGGACGCGGATGTGCACAGGGCCGCCGCCTTGGTCAGCCGCTTCGTGACTGTGGTCGTCCGCTCCCTGGAGGCACGACGGCTGGATGCCGGTCCCCCATCTCTCACGACCCGTCCAGCACGATCCACCTTCACGTTCCCGCCCCATGCCCGGGTCAACATCCGCCTCACCAGTTAGCACACGGTCTGAAAAGGAGTGCGTGAGGCTCTTCCAACCTTCCCGCCGGGGCGATCCACACGCCGGTCTGGTGCTCGCGGCCGTCCGGGAGTCGCTCGACGTGCTCGCGCGCCGGCATACCGCCGTTGGCGTCGTCCTCCCGTTTGCCGGTACCGCGCGACGGCCTCATCACTGGGGGAAGGCCTCTGAGCGCCGTACCGCAGGGATGTGCTTGCGGGCTTGGCGCGTGCTGCTGCTCCCGTATCCCGGGCCGGGTGGTGTCACCTGCTGTTGTCGCGTTCGGGTCCGGGTCCGGGATGGGCGTGGGAGCGGAAGGTGCGGCGGTAGGTGTCCGGGGGAACGCCGACGGTCCGGTGGAAGTGTCGGCGCAGGGTGGTGGAGGTGCCCATGCCGGTGGTGGTGGCGATGGTGTCGATGGTGTCGTCGGTGGTCTCCAGGAGTTCCTGGGCGTGGCGGATGCGTTGGGCGTGGAGCCACTGCAGTGGCGTGGTGCCGGTGAGTGATTTGAAGTGGCGGCCCAGGTGGCGCGAGCTCATCTGTGCCTGTCGGGCCAGGTCTTCCACAGTGAGCGGCTCGTTCAGGCGTTGGAGGATCCAGGGGAAGAGCTCGGCGAGGGGGTGGTTGCCGGGTTCGGGTACGGGGGTGGAGATGAACTGGGCCTGCCCGCCGTCGCGGTGTGGTGGAACGACCAGTCGGCGGGCGATCTTGTTGGCGTTCGCCGAGCCGTGGTCGAGGCGGACGAGGTGTAGGCACAGGTCCATGGCGGCGGCTTTGCCGGCGGAGGTGAGCACGTCGCCGTTGTCGACGTAGAGGACGTCCGGGTCGACCGTGATGTTGGGATGTCGTCGGGCGAGTTTCCCGGTGTGCCCCCAGTGCGTGGTGGCGCGTTTGCCGTTCAGCAGGCCGGCGGCGGCCAGGACGAATGCTCCTGTGCACAGGGAGACCATGCGTGCGCCCGCCGCGTGGGCCGCGCGCACCGCGTCGAGGAGCTCCGCGGGCGGGTCCACATCCGTGTCTGCCCAGCCGGGGACGATCACGGTGTCGGCGTGCGCAAGGTGGTCGAGTCCGTGGTCCATCTCCAGGCGGTAGCGGTCGATCCGCACGGCGCCCGGTCCGCAGAGGGAGAAGTCGTACCAGGGGTTCACGATGTGGGTCAGGTCCGAGCCGAACACTTCGATGGCCAGGGACAGTTCGAAATGCAGCATGCCGTCGGTGACGGCCAGTGCGACGGTAGGCATGTCCGAAAGTGTATGGCGCGTGTCGTTCCAGACGCTCGTGGCAGGTGCTGTTCCTCGTCAGGATGTCCGTAACGGATCACAGCGGAGCAACCGCGGATCAGCCGGGAGCAGGGAGCAACTCATGAGGTCGGGCCAGCAGGTGGCGGTTTTCGGCGCGTACGGGCACACCGGCCGGTTCGTCGTGGCGGAGCTGCTCAAGCGCGGGTACGTCCCTGTGCTGAGCGGCCGTGACGCCGACAAGCTGAAGGCGCTGGCGCACGAGGCCGGCCTGGACGCTCGTGTGGCGTCGGCCGGCGACCCGGCCTCACTCGACCGCGCCCTGGCCGGTACGTCTGCCGTGATCAACTGTGCCGGGCCGTTCGCGTCCACGACGGCCCCTGTCATCGAGGCCGCCTTGCGGGTCGGGATTGCGTATCTGGACGTCGCGGCCGAGATCGAGGCCAACCTCGACACCTTCGCGCACTTCGCCGACCAGGCGCGCGAGGCAGGAGCGCTCATCGTCCCGGCGATGGCCTTCTTCGGCGGTCTGGGCGACCTGCTGGCCACAGCGGCGATGGGCGACTGGAGCGAGGCCGACTCGGCGCACGTCGCCTACGGACTGAGCCACTGGCACCCCACCGCCGGCACGCGCCTGTCCGGCGCGGTCTCCCGGGAACGGCGCGGCGACTACCGCCTTCGCTACACCGGCGGCCAGTGGGAGCACCGCACCGATGCCCCGCCCGCCCTGGAATGGTCCTTCCCCGAGCCGATGGGATCACGTCAGGTGATCGGGGAGTTCACCATGGCCGACGTGGTGACCATCCCCAGCCATCTGTCCATCCCGGACGTGACCACGTACATGACGGCCGAGGCGGCCCGCGACGTCGTGTCGCCCGACACGCCCGCGCCGGCCGCGGCCGACGAGAGCGGCCGGTCCGACCAGACCTTCCTCATCGACGCCGTCGTACGCTCGGGCGGCACCGAACGACGCGCCGTCGCACGCGGGCAGGACATCTACGCCGTTACCGCGCCCCTCGTCGTGGAAGCCCTCGACCGCGTCCTCAGCGGCCGCACCCACGCGGTCGGCGTCGCCTCCGCGGGCCAGATGTTCGACGCCCCCGACTTCCTACGCGCACTGTCCCCGCACATCACCCTGGAACTGCATCCGTAAAGGATCGCCGTGCCGGACAGCCCGTGACAGACACCCCCCGAAGGAACCCCGCCATGCCGTACTTCGAGTCCGCCACCGACCGCACCCGCCTCCACTTCGTCGACTACGGCCCCTCGAACGGCCCCGTCATCGTCTTCGTCAACGGCTCCTACTTCGGTACCGAGATGTGGGAGTACCAGATGTTGCCGCTGGCGGCCGAAGGCTTCCGCTGCGTGGGCTTCGACCGCAGAGGACACGGCAGGTCCGAGGACGTCTGGGACGGCTTCGACCTCGACACCCTCGCCCGGGATCTGGGCTCACTGCTCGATCACCTGGACCTGCGCGACGTCACCTTGACCGGGCATTCGCTCGGCACGGTCGAGGTGATCCGCTACCTGACCCTTCGCGGTACCGACCGGGTGGCGCGCGTGGCCCTCGTCGGCGGAATCGCCCCGGGGCCGGCCCGCTCCACGGACCACCCGCAGGGACTGGACCCGGAACTGATTCGCGGATTCAACGAGACCTTCCGGCAGGACCGGGCAAAGTTCTTCGCCGACGGCGCCAACGCGTTCTTCGCCCGCCATCTGCCCGGTCCGCAGGTGTCGGACGCGTACGTGGCGTACATGGTGGACCGCTGCCACGGGGCAACGGCGCGCGCCGCCAACGCCCTTGGGGACATCCTGCCCTCCCTGAACCTCGTCCCGGAGCTGGTGAAGATCGATTGCCCGGTCCTCGTCATCCATGGGTCGGACGACGCCTCCGCGCCTCTGGCCCTCACGGGCCGCCGCACAGCGGACCTGATCCCGGGGGCGGAGCTGCACGTGTACGAGGACGCGGGACACGGACTGTTCGCGACCCACGCGGACCGCCTCAACGACGACCTGCGCGCCTTCGCCTCCGCCCGCGCCTGACGGTTGAGCCCACGCCCCCGGTGGTGCGTGGGCTTCCGCCCCACCTTGCCACCAAGGCGCTCATCCGGACGGTGCGTGCAAAAGGACCATCACCCAGACACCCCGAATCAAAGGGAGTTGCACCACCATGACCGTCCAGCCCACCCGCGCCGCCCTGGCCATCGACGGCCGCACCCTGTCGTACCTCGACTTCGGCGGAACCGGCCGCCCCCTGGTGACTCTGCACGGCCACCTCTCCGAGGGGGCCTCCTTCACCGCCCTCGCTGCCGCCCTCGGACCCGAGTGGCGGGTGATCGCCCCCGACCAGCGCGGCCACGGCGACTCGGACCGCGCCCCCGAATACACCCGCGCCGGCTACATCACCGACCTCCTCGCCCTCCTCGACCACCTCGGCATCGACCGTGCGGTCTTCCTGGGCCACTCCCTCGGCGCGTTCAACGCCTTCCACCTGGCCGCCGAACGCCCAGAACTGGTCGAGGCCCTGATCAGCGTCGACACTGCCGTCGACCTCCCCGACCGCGGCACCAGCCCCCTCGCCTTCGTCCTCAACTTCCCTTACACCGCACCCACCCGCGAGGAACTGGCCGCCTCCTGCGGACCCCTGGCCGCCGCCCTCGGCCCCCTGCTGCGCCCCCTGCCCGGCGGCTCCGGCTGGCGGCTGCCCTTCCACCCGCAGGACACCGTCGCCTCCGAGAACCTCGTCCACGGCAACCACTGGAAGCAATGGCTCGCCACCGACTGCCCGGCGCTCCTGATCCACGGGCAGCGCAGCCAGGTCCTGCCCGCCGAGCAGGCCCAGGCCATGTGCTCCAAACGCCCCGACACGACCTACCGCTCCCTGGACACCGACCACTTCGTCCAACAGGCCGACCCCGACGGCTTCGCCACCGTGGTCCGGGAGTTCCTCGCGGGTATCTGACCCACCCTCACCATCGCTGGACCGGGGACGGAAGCGATGCCCGGCTCCTACCGCCTCACGACACAGAGGTATGGGCCGATCCGCCTGGCCCGCGCGGCGTGGTCATCCGCTCGCCGGCCCAGGGTTCCTCAGAGGTAGACGACCACGCTCCCCGGTCGGGCTCCCCGACATTCACTTCCGGACACCAGCCCTTGCGAGAGCTGCTCGGCCACGGACGGCCAGTCGCCCGCAGTCGCGGGTATGCCGAGCCGGGCCCGTCCGCCGAACCGCCCGCGTCGCTCCCCATCGCGCAGGCCGACGAGGCTCGGGCCTGGGCAAGACTTGCTGGGTGGTCGAGCGAAAGCACAGCAGTTGACCGTCTTCCTCCCCTCGGACAGTGAGACCGCCGAAGCCGTCGAGCAACTCCGCCGCAGGCATCGGCACAGCACGCTGAGGGCTACCTCCTGACGTGTGCCAGGCAAGGTGCTCGAACCGCACGCGCTGTCACCCCAGCACTCTCGCGTAGACGGCTGTGCCGTTCCTGGTCTCGATGTATGGGTGGCGGAGTTCCGCCGTTACTCCGCACCAGTTCCCGCAGATCAACTGGCCTGGCTCGTCGGTCAGTCGGGTGTGTCGCCCGTGTCGGCGGGCTGGGAGTCGTCGGCCGGCGCGGACCGCTCGAAGTCGTCGTTGGTCGCGGCCCAGCTGGCCAGCAGGTTCAGGGCGTCCTGCGAGGGTGAGTGGGGCTCGGCGGTGTAGGTGAGGAGGAACTGGCTGGGGCCGCCGGGGAGCGGGAAGGTTTCGAAGGGCAGGTCGAGGTCGCCGACGACCGGGTGGTGGAGGAGCTTCACGCCGGTGGTGTGCATCCGGACGTTGTGGGCCGCCCAGCGGTGACGGAATTCCTCGCTGCGGGTGGACAGTTCCCCGATCAGGTCCGTCAGCCGTCGATCGTAGAGATCGCGGCCGGCCTCGGCGCGCAGCATGGCGACCGTGTCATTGGCGACTTCGTCCCAGTGACGGAAGAACTCGGTCGCGTGCGGGCTGAGAAAGACGAACCGGGCGTTGTTCGGCGGCCGTACCGGGTCGGCATAGACAGGGGAGAACAAGGCGCGCCCGAGGTGGTTGGCGGCCAGGATGTCCCCGCGTCCGCTGAGGATGAACGCGGGTGTGCCGGCCATGGAGTCGAGGACGCGCTGCACCGCGGGCCGTACGCGCTGCTGAGTGGGGCGACGGCGTGGCGGGCGGGTCGTGCCGGCGCCGCGCAGGAGGTCGAGCAGGTGGATGCGTTCGGCCTCGTCGAGCTTCAGTGCTTGCGCGATGCCTTCGATGACGCTCTCGGAGACACCGGTGGCGTTGCCGCGCTCCAGTCGGGTGTAGTACTCGCTGGAGATGCCCGCGAGGAGGGCGACCTCCTCGCGGCGTAGCCCGGTGACCCGTCGGCGCTCTCCGCCGTACAGGGGCAGTCCGGCCTGCTCAGGGGTGACCTTGGCCCGTCGCGTGCCGAGGAATTCACGGATCTCCGCGCGGAAATCATCGCGGATGTCGCGGTTCGTGCCGTTGGGGTCGTTTCTGCCTGCCATGCGTTTCACTCTACGAGCGCATCCGCCGGGTTGGGGGTCCCTGTCAGTGACCCCCTCATCAGAGACTCCCACCCCCGCGTGACAGCCGGTTTTGTTGGTGGTGCACCGCCCACGGCGGTGTGAACCGTCCCGACGGACAGCACTCGTGCCGCCGGTCCCAGCCCCCTCTGCGGCGCTGTCCGCGCTACAGGCATCACCCCCGCACACAGCGGGTGCCGGATCACGGCGCCTGAAAGGAAACCCCCCCCCATGAGCAAGGTCATTCTCGTCACCGGTGCCGGACGCGGTCTGGGCACGGACCTCGTCCGCGAGGCCCTCACCGCCGGCCACCAGGTCGTCGCCACCGGCCGCCGCCCCGAAGAGGTCGAGAAGACTCTCGGCGGACCGCAGGACAACCTGCTGGTCACCAGGCTCGACGTCACCAGCCTGCAGGACGCCGAGGCCGCCGCGCAGGCAGCCGTCGACCGTTTCGGCCGCATCGATGTCCTGATCAACAACGCCGGGAACCTCTTCACCGGCTACTTCGAGGAGATCTCGCCCGCGCAGATGCGCCGGCAGTTCGAGACCAACCTCTTCGGCCCGATGAATGTCACCCGCGCCGTCCTGCCCATCCTGCGCAAGCAGCGCGCCGGCCACATCATCACCATCACTTCCACCGCCGGGCTGGTCGGCATGGAGTTCACCTCCGCCTATGCCGCCTCCAAGTTCGCGGAAGAGGGCTGGATGGAGTCCCTGCGCTACGACGTCGAGCCGTACAACATCCACACCACGATCGTGGAGCCCGGCTACTTCCGCACCGAACTCCTCGTGGACGGCTCCACCAACTGGCCTGAGCTGTCCATCGACGACTACGCCCCGCGCACCGCCCCGAGGATCGAGGGCATGAAGAGCATGAACGGCAAGCAGCCCGGCGACCCCGCCAAGCTCGCCCGCGCCCTGCTGACCATCGCCCAGCAGGAGAAGCCACTGCTGCGATTCGTCGCCGGTACGGACGCCATCGAGGCTGCCGAGGCCAAGGCGAAGGAGCTCCTCGCCCAGGCCGAGGCCTCCCGCGAGCTGGGCGGCCGCCTGGCCTACGACGTCGCCCACGCCTGAGCACCACGCCCCGCATGCCGGCCGGTGCGTTTCGACAGCACGGAGAGAGTCAACATGCCCCTCAAAGGCGAGTACGAGCCGAGCAAGGCACAGTTTGTACGTGACCAGGTGGAGCTGTACGAAAGCTCCGGCGGAACGCAGGGAACCACGCTGAGTGTCCTGGTCGCACGGGAACAAGACGAGAGGCTCCGGGACCTGCCCGTCGTCATCCTGACGACCCTGGGCGCGAAGAGCGGCAAGATCCGCAAGTCCCCGGTCATGCGGGTGGAGCACGCCGGCTCCTACGCCGTCATCGCCTCCATGGCGGGAGCCCCCACCCACCCGGTCTGGTACCACAACGCGGTGGCCGACCCCCGGGTCGAGCTACAGGACGGCCCGGTGCGCCAGGACATGCTGGCACGCGAAGTCACAGGCGACGAGAAGGCCCTGTGGTGGGCCCGAGCCGTCGAGGCGTTCCCCGACTACGCCACGTACCAGCAGAACACGGACCGCGAGATCCCCGTCCTTGTTCTGGAGTCGGCGGCCCACGAGCACTGACCCGCCGCAGCCGGTTCAGCCGGCCGATTCCCCTGCCGCCCGGCCCTGGCAACACCCGCGTCGGACCCGACCTGACAGCGGCCGGCCGGCATGCCCGGTGGTCCCCAAGTGCGTGCCCGGCCTACCTGGACGAAGGCATGCCACAGGACGACCGCGGCCTCGATGTCCTCGAAGGCCTGACCTATGACAACACCCATGCCTGAGCACCATGCCCCGGCCGAGGCCGGCAGCCGCCGGGCGCACCGACAGCGCTGAGCCACCCCCGGGCAACGGCGCCCGCGCCGACAGCGCGCGGATCACCCCAGCACGGTCCGCCAACTGGTGGCGCACCCCCTTCGCACGACCACCGACCGGCCTGACGGCCGTCACGACAAGGAGTACCTGATGAAGCACGTATCACTGGGCGGGCTCGACGTCTCCCGCATCGGGCTGGGAGCCATGACCATGGCCGGCACCTACACCACGGGCGGGGGCCTCGATGACGCCGAGTCGATCCGCGCCATCCACCGGGCGCTGGATCTCGGAGTCACCCACATCGACACCGCCGAGACCTACGGCCCCTTCCACAGCGAGGAAGT
This sequence comes from Streptomyces sp. NPDC005485, assembly GCF_040606085.1. Classification (NCBI taxonomy): domain Bacteria; kingdom Bacillati; phylum Actinomycetota; class Actinomycetes; order Kitasatosporales; family Streptomycetaceae; genus Streptomyces; species Streptomyces sp. NPDC005485. The sequence goes on from NZ_JBEXDZ010000032.1 coordinate 62,950, forward strand.
CGTCGGCAAGGCCATCAAGGGCCGCCGTGACGACGTCGTCGTGGCGACGAAGTTCGGTCTCGTCTCCCACGCCGGCGGCGGCCCCGGCGTCATCGACAGCAGCGCCCACAACGTGAGGACCGCGGTCGAAGGCTCGCTCCTGCGGCTCGGCACCGACCACATCGACCTCTACTACCAGCACCGCGTCGACCCGAACACCCCCATCGAGGAGACCGTCGGCGCGCTGGCCGAGCTGGTCACCGAAGGCAAGGTGCGCCACATCGGCCTCTCCGAGGCCGGACCTGAGACGATCCGCCGGGCACACGCCGTGCATCCGGTGTCCGCGCTGCAGACCGAATACTCGCTGTGGACCCGCGACGTCGAGGCCGAAATCCTCCCGCTGCTGCGCGAGTTGGGCATCGGGTTCGTGCCCTACTCACCGCTCGGCCACGGCCTGCTGACCGGGCAGATCCGCACCGTCGACGACTTCGCCGACGACGACTGGCGCAAGACCAACCCGCGCTTCACCGGCGAGAACTTCCAGCGCAACCTGCGCATCGTCGACGAAGTACAGGCCATCGGCGCCGAGATCGGCGCCACCCCGGCCCAGACCGCGCTGGCGTGGCTACTGACCCGCGGCGACGACATCGCCCCCATCCCCGGAACCCGGCGGGTCACGCGCGTCGAAGAGAACACCGCCGCCGACGGCATCGAACTCAGCCCCGCTCAGCTCGACCGCCTCAACAACCTCACACCGGCCGCGGGCGACCGCCACGACGAGGCCAACATGGCCACCATCGACCGGTGATCTGACACCCCCGCTACGTGCTGACCCGTCGCACCCGACCGACCCGCCACCGTTCACCCGTTTCACTGATCACTGAAACTGAAGAGGTTTTCTCATCATGTCCAAGGTTCTCCTTGTCGTCGGTCACCCCGACCTGTCCCAGTCGAAGGCCAACAAGGCCCTGGTGGACGCCGTCCGCGAGCTGGCCCATGTCACCGTGCACGACCTCTACGCCACCTACCCCGACTTCCAGATCGACGCCGCCGCCGAGCAGGCACTGCTGGCCGAACACGAGGTGATCGTCTTCCAGCACCCGGTGTTCTGGTACAACACCACCCCTCTTTTCAAGCAGTGGCAGGACAAGGTCTTCACCCTCGGCTGGGCCTTCACTACGGACGGCTCCGCCTCGCAGCTGGCCGGCAAGAAGGCCGTCGTCGCCGTCACCGCCGGCGTCCCCGCCGAGCACTACACCCCCGAAGGCTCGAACCAGGCCACCATCGAGACACTTCTCAGCAACTGGCACGCCACCCTGCGGCTGTGCCAGTTCGACATCCAGCCGATGGTCAAGCTGTACGGCACGGCTTTCGGCCTCTCCGACGAGGACCTGGCCACCGCCGCCAAGCGCTACAACGAACTGCTCGCCTCCTTCGCCGCCTGACCGCACTCTCACCAGGGCAGCCGCCCTCGCCGTCCGCGATGATGATGGGTCCTGCCCGCCTTCGGTCGCTCTTCGCCGGATCTGCGCCAAGCCACCGGAGGTCTGTATCGGCGGCGACCGTGTCGTGAAACAGCGACCGCTCGTCGTGGAGCACCGCGCTCGAGAGGGATGAGGCCTGCCCCCGCGTCGAAACCGAGCGGGGTCAGGCCGGATCGACGAATATGTCGAGCGCGAGATCGCCCTCGAAGCCGGCAGGGCTGTAGACGGACAGGTCAGTGACGCCTTCGTCGAGCAGGACCTCGTCGTCGATGAACAGGTTGGCGGTGCACTTGCGCGCGTCACGCGTGAGAACGGCGTAGGCGGCGTCAGCCATGATCTGCGGGCTACGGGCTTGTTGGGCGCCGCCGACCACGTTGCGCACGGCCGCAGTGTCGATCAGGGTGCGCGGCCACAGCGAGTTGGCGGCAATGCCGTCGGCGGCGAACTCCTCGGCGAGCCCGAGGGTGCACAGACTCATGCCGTACTTCGACAGCGTGTAGCCGAGGTGCTTGCCCATCCAGTGCGGCGCGAGGTTCAGCGGCGGGGAGAGGGTGAGGATGTGCGGGTTGTCCGCCTCGCGCAGGTGCGGGATCGCGGCCTTGCTCAGCAGGAACGTGCCACGTGTGTTGATGTCCTGCATCAGGTCGTAGCGCTTCATCTCCAGTTGCTCCGACGACGACAGGTCGATCGCGCTGGCGTTGTTCACCACGATGTCGATGCCGCCGAAGGCAGTGACCGCGGCGTTGACGGCGGTGCGTACGTCGTCCTCGCTGCGGACGTCACCGACGACGGCCAGCCCCTTGCCGCCCGCGCGCTCGACCTCGTCGACCGCGGTGTGGACGGTGCCTTCGAGCTTGGGGTGCGGTACGGCGGTCTTGGCGAGCATCACCACGTTCGCACCGTCGCGGGCGGCGCGCTGGGCGATGGCGAGTCCGATGCCGCGGCTGCCTCCCGACATCAGGACGGTCTTGCCGGCCAGCGTTCGTGTCATGGTCGAACCTCCAAAATCAATCGAGCAACTAATCATATGCAGTGCGAATGATATCGTCCACGTATGACTTCCACTCCCGTACGCCAGAGCGACCGGCTCTACCACGAGCTCCTCGCCCCCAAAGAGACCCAGTCCGTACGCGCCGCCGTGCGCCGGATCGCGGAGCAGGAAGTGGCTCCGCACGCCGCGACGATCGCGAACGGCGACGAGCGCACGGACGGCTTCCCCCGGCAGGTGTTCGACGCGCTCGCATCGGCGGGGGTCTTCCGGATCCCCTTCCCCGGCGAGGTCGGCGGCGACGGTCTGATCCACCCGGCCACCGCCACCGCCGCGGCGATCGAGGAACTGGCCTACTACTCCAGCAGCGTCGCGGCCGTCTTCGACGTGCACTGCATCCTGGCGGGCAACGCCCTACGGCAGGGCACCGAGGAGCAGCAGCAGCGCTGGCTGCCCAAGGTCGCACAGGGCTCGGTGGTCGGTGCGTTCGCCACCACCGAGCCGGACGCCTCCAGCGACCTGTCTCCGCAGGCCGTCCGGACCGAGGCCGAACGCACCGGGGCCGGCTGGGTGCTGAACGGCCACAAGCGGTGGATCTCCAACTCGCCCGTGGCCGGGTTCGTCGTGGTGCTCGCCCGCACCGGCGAGCGGCTGAGCATGTTCATCGTCGACACAGCGCTCCCGGGTGTGGAAGTAGGCCTCGCCGACCGCAAGATGGGCAACCGCGGCCAGCTCACCGCGGACATCCGCTTCACGGACGTACACCTGTCCGACAACGACCTCCTCGGCGGCGCCGAGGGACACGGACTGCGCCACGCACTGTCGACACTGACCTACGGCCGGATCGGCATCGCGGCCGCCGGGGTCGGCATGGCGCAGGCCGCCTTCGACCACACCGTGGCCCACCTGTCCACGCGACACGCCTTCGGCAAGCCGGTGGCCGCCAACCAGCACTGGCAGTTCCTGCTCGCCGAGCGGGCCACCGAGATCGACAACGCTCGCACTCTCGTCACCAAGGCCGCTCTGCGCCTGGACGCCGGCAACCCGTCCCCGGAACCCGAGGCCGCGATGGCGAAGTACTACGCCACCAAGCTGTCGGTGGACATGGCACGCGACGCCGTCCAGGCTTTCGGAGGCCTCGGCTTCGCGCGCGAGCTGGGTGCCGACGGCAGTCCCGGTCCCGTCGAGGCGATCTACCGGGACAGCAAGATCGGCGAGATATACGAGGGGACCAACGAGATCCAGAAGTGGGTCATCGCCCGGCAGATCTTCGGCCGGACCATCGTCGGCTGAAAGCCCTACGCATACCCTGCCCGCGAGCACCGCTTCTGCACACCGGGATTCCTGCCCCGGTTCGGCCACCCCAGGCCGTCTCGTACGATGGACCCAGACGATACGCAGGGCTAACCATGGGCGGGTTAAACGATGTCCGAGACTCCGCTGGTACCGGGGACAGTGGCCGAACACACCATCTGCCTGCTGGTCAAACTCGGGCAGGTGGCGTTCAGGATCGCCGAAGACGGCATCAGCGGGACCGGCCTGCGCGTGCGCCACTACAGCGTGCTGCAGGCCCTGGCGGACAACGGGGCCATGCCGCAACTGGCGCTCGGCTCGTTCCTGCGCATCGACCCGGCGACGATGGTGACGAGTCTCGACGACCTGGAGCGGGCCGGATACGCCGAGCGGACACGCGATCCGCAGGACCGGCGCCGCTACGCCGTCGACATCACCGACGACGGGCGCAAGGTCCTGGCCGACCTCAACCGCACACTCGTCGGCCTCGACAGCGAAATCCTCACCGACCTGGGCAGCACTGAACAGCACTCGCTGCACGCCCTGCTGGGCAGCCTCGCCGAGAGCCCCGCCTTCACCTCCATGTTCGACGCCGTCCGCGAGCAGAACAGCGCAAGAAAGGCTTAACGGCCGTAGGAGATCTCCACATTCCGGGGTGACATGCCCTGGTTGTGATGGCCGACACCGCTGCACGCGACCGAGGGGCTCCCGCCCGAGCACGGCAGCCGCTGGCACCCCGAGACCGTCCGCCGACGCACCGTCCGGCTGCCGCGCCGCCCCGCTGCCGTCTCCGAAGGACCCGGCGGGCTACCGACTCCAACGCCCTCTGCGGGAAGGGGAATGCGGCGCGTGCGGCGGATGACCATGGACTCGAGACGCTGCGACATCCCCGGCCTCTCGCTCAACCGACCGGCCTCGTGCTCGCCTCCCTCACAGTCACATGCCGCCCCGGACCGTCCGGGCTGCGCGTACGTGCTCATCTCCGAGTGCTGATTCAGGCTTCTGCGCTCACCGCCTCGACCAGCGCGACCATGGCCTCGACTGCCTCACTGTCTTCGAGTCCTTGTTCCCGGCACAGTGAGCGCCATGTGGTGAAGGCCGCCGCGTGTCCGATCGCTGCGCGCCGGATCCGATCGTTGTCCCCCACTGACGCACCCACCAGAACCTCGACGTACCGCCGGTTCGTTTCCTCCCACGCCTGACGCGAGCTTCGCCAAAGCCGACTATCTGACCCACAGTTGCCTACTGTCGCGCCGCACGTGACCGCCGCTACCCCAGGCTGACGACCATGAGGCATCCGCCACCGGCCGCAACGTGACGATCCGCTTCCTGCAGCTGCCAACGACCCCTTCGCCCGCCTCCGGAGGCGTCTGCCTTCACCGTCACCAGCACCACCGTCGCCGGGGGCGCCGCCTGGCGCGCCGAGTAGCACTCCGGCGCCCTCGGCGTGCCCGGCGGCAAGGACGTCTCCCCGCAACTGCCCTGGAGCGGAGCCCCCGAGGGCACCAAGAGCTACGCCGTCACGGTGTACGACTCCGGGGCGCCACGACTGGAGCGCCATCCCCTTGCAGTCGGCTCGTGGTTGCCCCTTGCGTGATCAGCGACGAGCCTCCATTATCAGGAATCCTGATACTTTAAGTTTGTAGCGATGGGGTCCAGTCATGTCATTCAGGCCCAGAATCCAGGCCAGAGCGGTCCAGCTGTTGCTCGGCCGAATGATGAGCCGCGTGCACAAGGATCTGCGCTTCACCGACATCCAGAAGCGCACGGAATCCATCCGGGTGGAGACCGGCGCCGGACCGGTGACGTGCACCGTCTACCGCCCGTCGGCCGCCGCCGCAGCCCCTGCCCCCGTGTACGTCAACTTCCACGGCGGCGGGTTCGTGATCGCCCGCCCCCAGCAAGACGACCACATCTGCCGCTACATAGCCGCCACGGCCGGCTGCGTGGTGATCAACGTGGACTACGCCGTCGCCCCGCAGCGGCCGTACCCCGTACCCGTCACCCAGGCGTACGACGTCGCCGCCTGGGTGGCCGAGAACGGCACCGCCAACAACTGGGACGGTTCGCGACTCGCCGTGGGCGGACACAGCGCCGGGGCCAACCTGACCGCCGCGGTCTGCCGCACTGCTCGCGACCGCGGCACCTTCTCGCCCCGCCTCCAGATCATCGACTCGGCACCGCTCGACCAGGTCGCCGACCCGGCCACCAAGCAGTCACTCATCGCCAAGCCCCTGCTCACCCCTCAGCTCATGCGGGTCTTCACCGCCGCCTACGTCCCTGATCGCGCCGACCTCGCCCATCCGCTGGTGTCGCCCGGACTGGCCGACGACCTCGCCGGACTGCCGCCCGCCCTGGTCATCACCGCGGAGAACGACCGCCTGCGCGACGAGGGCGATGCGTACGCCAAGGCCCTGGAAGCTGCCGGCGTTCCGGTCACCCACCGTTGCTTCGAGGGTGTCGACCACTACTTCACCCACACCGGCCCGGTACCGGCCGGGAAGGAAGCCATCGACCTGATGGCCACCACCCTGCGCACGGCACTCACCGCCTGACCGCTTACAGGGGCCGACAGTCCTTGTGACAACACGCCGGCCTGGTGACACCTCTCGCGCTTCGGTTCACCCCACCAGCAAGATCACGTCTCCGGCTGGAGTACTAGGGGGTGTTTGAAAGTCCTGTGCGGTGCCCGCGGTGTCCGGTGCGTGCCCTCGGCGTGCCGGACGAAGGCCCTCGTACTGGACGTACTTGGGGCTTCGGCCG
>NZ_JBEXDZ010000033.1:0-66161 GCF_040606085.1 Streptomyces sp. NPDC005485
ACCGGCCCAGCTCCCGCGCCTTCTCACGCAGCGCCGCCGTCCACGCGTCCGCGTCGGGGGCGGGCGGCGCGGGCACCTGGACGTCCCTGCGTGCAGGGCTCGCGGCGGGGTCGCTCGTCGGCCAGCGCACCTCGATGTCCGCCCGCTCCGCGAGGACCAGCACCGTGGCGACGAAACCCTCGGACAGGGCGATCACCACGCCGTGGGTCGTGGCCCGGTGCCGCGCCAGCAGGGCGTCGGCGAAGGCCGCGAAGGCGGCGGCGTCGAGGAAGGACTCGTCGTTCTCCATCGGGCCGATCCCGGACGACATGCCCAACTCGGCCTCATGAACGGCTACTTGGCGAAGAAACAGTCGCGAGGCACCGTTGGACGGGTTCCACAGCGTCCGGTCGCCCAGGTCGTAGTACTGGCTCACGACGCCATGATCGCACCGCGGCCACGCCCGGTCGTGGCGGAGTCGTCGGCCACCGGGAACCCAGACGTACGCAGCACGCGCCGCTCGGCGTCCACGGCGAACACCTCGCAGCCCTGCCGGCCGGCGGCCCACTCGACGCCTTCCGACCCCATCGCGAACGCCGCCGTCGCCGTGGAGTCCGCCTCGGTCAGGGTCGGGGCGACGACGGTGAGGCTGAGGAGCCCGGTGGCCGGGCGCCCGGTGCGGCCGTCGAGGATGTGGTCGCCGCGTTCGTATCGCGCGGAGGTCGCGACGGCTGCGTCGGTGAGCTCCAGAACCGTACAGAGCTGGTCGGCGTGTTCGGGATGCCGTACGCCCACCCGCCAGGGGCCGCCCGAAACGACCACGTCCCCACCGGCGTTCAGACAGAACCGCCGGGCGCCTGCCGCCGTCAGCAGCTCCGCGCCCCGCTGCACCGACCAGCCCTTCACCACCGCGCAGGGGTCGAGGCCGCGCCCGGGCAGACGTACGTCGAAGGCGCCGCCGGTCGCCGCCCGGTAGTGCTCGCACAGGTCGAGGACCTCGGTGAGGTCCTCACTGGGGTCCGACAGCTCGCCCCGGTCCAGCCGGGACACCTCGCTGTCGGGCTTGAACGGGCTGAAGCGGGCGTCGACCTCGCGCAGCCAGGTGAACAGTTCGTCCACCGCCGCCTGCGGGAACCCCTCGTCGTCGATCCGCAGCGACACGGGGAAACCCATCACGTGCTCGACGCGCCGCACGTCAGGCGCCCTTCGCGTCGATGGCGGCCTGGAGGGACTTCCTGTAGGCGCCGCTCGTGATCGTCGCACCGGACACCGTGTCGATGTCCGCACTCTGCGCCGACAACGTCTCCGCGACGAGCTTCGGCACCGCCGCGGTCGTCTGCGGATGGTTCGGCTGCTGCAACATCCGCACCGAGCCGATCCTGTCCCCGTCGAAGGACACCTCGACCTGCACGGGGCCCTTGGAGGTGTCGACCGTCGGACCCGCCACGGTCTGCGAGGACGCGGAGGCGGAAGCCGAGGGAGAGGACGCGGAGTCCGACTTGTCGTTCGCGTCGATCGCGGCCTGGAGGGACTTCCTGTAGGCGCCGCTCGTGATCGTCGCACCGGACACCGTGTCGATGTCCGCACTCTGCGCCGACAACGTCTCCGCGACCAGCTTCGGCACCGCCGCCGTAGTCTGCGGATGATTCGGCTGCTGCAACATCCGCACGGAGCCGATCCTGTCCCCGTCGAAAGTCACCTCGACCTGCACGGGGCCCTTCTCGGTCTTGATCGTCGTTCCCTTGACGACGGTGCCGGAGGTGCCCGACGAGGACGTGGAGGGCGTCGGGGCGGGCGCGGCGGTGGATGTCGTGCCCGTCGACGCCTCGTAGCGCCAGACGGGGATCAGGCCCGCGATGCTCAGGACCAGTACAGGTATGGCTCGCTTCACGATGTCTCTCTCATCCCGCCAGGCTGAAACGCTCGAAGTGGATCTGCGGCTTGGGCACGCCCAGGTCACCGAGGGTGCGCAGCAGCGCGTTCATCATCGGCGGCGGTCCGCACAGGAACACGTCACGTTCTCCGATGTCCGGCACCAGCCGGGCCAGTTCGCGCGGCGCCAGCTTGTCGGGTACGGCCGGGCCGGTGACCAGGTGCAGCTCCGCGCCCTTGGCGTGGGCGAGTTCGCGCAGCTCGTCGTAGAGGACGGCGTCCCGTTCGGTGGCGACCCGGTAGATGACGACCGCGTGGCCGTGCAGGTCCTCCAGCAGCGCCCGGATGGGGGTGACGCCCACGCCGCCTGCGATGAGCACGGCCTCCGGCTTCGTGCGGTGCAGGGTGGTGAAGGCGCCGTAGGGGCCCTCGGCGAAGACGCGCGTGCCGACCTTCACGTGCCGCAGCGCGGAGCTGCCCTCGCCGGCCGCCTTGGCCGTGAGGCGCAGGGTGCGGCCGTCGGGGGCGGCGGAGAGGGAGAAGGGGTTGGCCTGCCACCAGCGGTCGGGGGTCAGGAACCGCCAGAGGAAGAACTGGCCGGCCTGCGCGGGCAGCTTGTCCAGGTCCTTGCCGGTGATGTGGATCGAGACGACGTTGTCGGACTCGGGGACGACCGCGGAGACACGGAACTGGTGGCGGGTGTTGCGCCACAGCGGCAGGACGAGGCGTCCCAGGGCCACCGCGCCGAGGGCCACGCCCCACACCCCGTACCAGTACGTCTTCGCGGCGGACGACGAGGTGAACGTCGTACCGACCGCGACCTGGTGCGTGAAGGCGAGCACCACGGCGACGTAGGTGTACAGGTGGATGAAGTGCCAGGTCTCGTAGGCGAGGCGGCGGCGGGCGTAGCGGGCCGAGACGGCGCCGACCACGAGGATGATGCCGAGCGCGACGATGGCGCGGAGCACGCCTTCGGTGGTCTCGGCGAGGTCGACGAGCTCGCTGACCGGGCCGACACCGGTCCCGTCGGCGTAACCGAAGACGATGAAGACGACGTGCGCGAGCAGCGTCCACAGCAGGGCGAAGCCGGTCCAGCGGTGCCACGAGGTCAGCCGGTCCATGCCGATGCGCCGGTCGAGCCAGGGCAGCCGGGCCACCAGCACCAGCTGGAAGGCCATGACGAGGGCGCCGTAGAGGCCGGCGAGGCGGCCGATCACGATCAGGGCGTTGGAGGCGAAGCCCGCTTCGGCGAAGAAGTAGGCGACCACGGCCGCGTTCGCGGCCAGAACGGCGTACAGGCCCGTACGGGCCACCACCCTGGGCCGTATCGCCGTGGGGGGCGCGGGGGGCGATTGGACGGTCGTCACGGGTCGGCAGCTCCTTGATCGGGTCCTGGGTAACCGAGCTTGGCCGGTCGGAGCTGTCGAAAAGCTGTCGGACAACTTTCAAGTACTTATCGATGTGCCCGCTGTGAGCCGGACGATATGGCCTGACCCGACATGTGAAGCACTATGAGCGGGTGGAAAAAGTACGCCTCCTCGTCGTGGACGACGACCCGCCCATCGCCGATCTCGTCGCGACCGTCGCCCGCTACGAGGGCTGGGACGCCGTGACCGCGAATTCCGGTGAGGAGGCGCTGCGGCTGGCCGGCGAGTTCCGTCCGGACATCGTGGTGCTCGACCTGATGCTGCCGGACGTGGACGGCTTCGGGGTCCTGGACCGGCTGCGCGGCTCCGGGACGATGGTGCCCGTGGTGTTCCTCACCGCGCGGGACGGCGTCGCCGACCGGGTGGCGGGGCTGACCCGGGGCGGTGACGACTACCTGGTCAAGCCGTTCGCGGTGGAGGAGCTGATGGCCCGGCTGCGGACCGTGCTGCGGCGCAGCGCCGGGCCCGCCTTCCAGCGGTCGGTGCTGCGGATCGCGGACCTGACCATGGACGAGGACACCCGCGAGGTGCGCCGCGGCGACAGGCTGTTCACCCTCACCCCCACCGAGTACGAGGTGCTGCGCTTCCTGATGCGCAAGTCGCCGACCGTGATGACCAAGGCGCAGATCCTCGACCATGTCTGGGAGTACGGCTTCGGGGGCCGCTCGAACGTCGTCGAGCTGGTCGTCAGCCGGCTGCGCCGCAAGCTCGACACCGCCGACACCACGGCCGAGCCGCTGATCCAGACGGTTCGAGGCTTCGGTTACGTGATCCGGCAGGCGGCCGAGTGATCGGGCGGCTGCGCCGGACGTACCGCAGGCTGCGGCTCGGCACCCGGCTGACGCTGGGTCTCGGGGCGCTGGCCCTGGCCGTGTTCGCCGTCGTCGGCACGGCCCTGACGACCTACATGCGGGACTACCTGTCGAACCAGCTCGACGATCAGCTGGGGCTCGCCCAGGTCGCCCAGTCCAAGAGCATCGCGGAGAACGGCACGCTGCAGGGCAAGAAGTACTACCGCTGGTACTACGCGGTGTACGACGTGTCGGGAAGCACCGCCGTGCTCCGCAAGCCCGAGGAGGCCGGCGACCTTCCCGAGGACATCGCCCCCCTGACCTCCCTGGCCAGGGCGCAGACAGCCGCGGACACCGAGATGCTTCGCACCGCGCACATCACCGGCGAGGGCGAGTACCGGCTGCGCGCCTGCGAGGTCGAGCCGGGTGTGGTGCTGGTCAGCGGGGCGCCGACGGACGACATCGACGATACGGTACGGCGGCTGATCACGGTGCAGGTGGTGGCCTTCGGGCTGGCGCTGGCGGCGCTGGTGGTGTTCGGCCGCAGGATGCTCAAGCGCGGTCTGAACCCGCTGAGCGACATGGCGCACACCGCCCACGGCATCGCCTCGCACGACCTCACCGAGTCGGCGGCCCGGCTGCCGCTGCGTGCCGACAAGCGGGGCGGCGGCCCGGAGGTCGAGGAACTGCGCACCGCCTTCAACACGATGCTGGAGCACATCGACGACTCCCTCGCCGTACGGGCGGAGGCCGAGCAGCGGCTGCGCCGTTTCGTGGCGGACGCCTCGCACGAACTGCGCACACCACTGATGTCCGTACGGGGCTACGCGGACCTCTTCCAGTACGCCGCCGCCAACGCCCCCGAGGAGCGCGACAGGCACCTGGCCCGGCTGCGTGCGGAGGCCGCCCGGATGGGCGTCCTGCTGGACGACCTGCTGCTGCTCGCGCGCCTCGACGCCGCCGAGGTGGAGGCGCCGCTGCGGTGGGAGGACACCGATCTGGTGGAGCTGGTGCGCCAGGCGGCGGACGCCTTCCGTGCGGGCCATCCCGGCCATCCGCTGACGGTGACGCTGCCCGCGTCTCCCGGCCCCGTGCGGCTGCGCCTCGATCCACTGCGTATCCGCCAGGTACTGGACAACCTGCTCACCAACGCCGCGGTGCACACGCCGGCCGGGACGGCGGTGTCGGTCGATGTGTCGGTCGATGTGCCGGCGCAGGAGCCGGTGGGGGGTTCGCCGTCGACCGGCATCGCCCGGGTGCGGATCGCCGACGCGGGCCCGGGCATTGCCGCCGCCGACCGGGAGCGGGTCTTCGACCGCTTCTACCGCGTCGACAAGGCCCGCAGCCGCGACCGCGGCGGCAGCGGCCTGGGCCTCGCGGTCGCCCGCTCGCTGGTGCGGGCCCACGGCGGCACCCTGGAGCTGACCGGCGCACCGGGCGCGACGGTCTTCGTCATCGGTATCCCGCTCTCCGGGCGGCCCTGAGGGCCCTCAGGGCGTGCGGTGCGGTACCGGGCCCGTGCTGCGGCGGACGACGAGTTCGACGGGGACGAAGGACTCCCCCTGTCGGGGGGTGTCCGGGCCGTCGATCCGGTCGAGCAGGAGGCGCAGCGCGCGTGTGCCGATCTCGGCGAAGTCGGTGCGGACGGTGGTCAGCGGGGGCAGCAGATGTGCGGCCTCGGGGATGTCGTCGTAGCCCACCACGCTGACGTCGGCGGGGACCTGGCGCCCGGCCTCGTGGAAGGCGCGCAGCACGCCCAGCGCCATCTGGTCGTTGGAGGCGAAGACGGCCGTGACCTCGGGACGCTGGGCCAGCCGGCGGCCCAGTTCGTAGCCGGAGTCGGCACTCCAGTCGCCGACGAGGGGTTCGGGCACCTCCGCGCCGGCCGCTTCCAGGCAGGCCCGCCAACTGGCCGCGCGCTGGTCGGCGGAGATCCATCCCGTCGGGCCCGCGATGTGCCAGACGGTGGCGTGGCCGAGGCCGAGGAGGTGCTCGGTGGCCTTGCGGGCCCCCTCCCGGGAGTCCGCGGTGACCAGCGGCGTGCCGTCTCCCAGGTCGCTCTCCAGTACCACCAGCGGGGTGTCGGGACTGTCGGGGCGGGCCTCGGCCAGCGCGCGCCCGACCCGGCGCTGCGGGGCGATGGCGATGACCCCGTCCGCGCCCTCGCCCGACAGCCGGTGCACGGCGTCCACCACCGTGTTCCGGTCCGCCGAGTCGAGGGCAATGGAGCTGACCAGGTAACCGGCCTGCTGGGCCGCGGTGTTGATCGCGGTCAGGACGGAGGCGGGCCCGTAGCGTGCCGCGTCGAAGGAGATCACGCCGAGCATCCGGGTCCGCCCGCTGGCCAGCGAACGCGCGCTGCGGCTGGGGCGGTAGCCGAGCGAGCGCATGGCCTCCCGTACGGTCTCGCGGGTCTCGGGGCGGACGGCCGGGTGGTCGTTGAGCACCCGGGAGACGGTCTGTTTGGAGACGCCGGCCAGTCGCGCCACGTCGTCCATCACGGGGCGTGCGCCCGCGAAGTTGCGTCGGCTGCGCCCCTTGGGAGCGGGGCCGCCGGTGGCACTTCGGGTCATGACGCCTGCTTCCTCACCACCGCTGCCGCGGCCGCCGCTTCGTCCCGGCGGTCCGGTCCACAGGATAGGCCGGGCGGGCCCGGTTCATTCCGTGGACCCTGTGGGCCCCTTCAGCCTTCCCGGACCGCCCAGCGACGGGTGATGACCCACTCCGCGTGCCCGACCGCGGCCGTGCCCGCCGCGCCGGCCGCCTCCTCGGGTACGTACACCGGGGCGTCCGCGTGCAGCGGCAGAATCCGCAGCCGCAGCCCGTGGGCGCGCAGCGCCTCGGCGGGCAGCCGGTCGAGGCCGATGTCCCAGCGGCGCCCGGAGTAGAACTGGTCGGCGACGAGGGTGTCGCCCACGTACGCGCGTGCCACGTCTCCGGTCCAGTGGACGCGCAGCAGCGTCCGCCGCTCCGGTGCCCCGTCCCGGTGGTCGTCCGCAGGGCCTTGGGGTGGTACGCCGATGATGTCGCCGAGGTCGATGCGGTACTCCGCGGCCACGGTGTCGAAGTACTTGTCGGCGGGCACGCTCGCCCGGTCCTGTACGCCCGTCGCGGGCTCGGGTGCCGGACCCGCCGCTCGCACCAGGCGGACGCCCGGGTCGCCGGCCCGGTCCTCGGGGTCGGCGGGCACGGTACAGCGGGTCAGTACGCCGTCCGCGGTCTCCCGCACGGGCGTGCCCGCCACCACCGGCGCCCGCTCCGGAGCCGGGAACACCGCGAACGAGGGCTGCTCGGAGAGGCTGTGCAGCCGGACCTCGTCATGGTCGAAGACGACGCCGTCGCCGCTGAGCACCAGCCGTTCGGCGCCCCAGGCGACGCCCCGGTAGACGGTGCGTGCCGTGGCCGCGTCCAGGACGAGCAGGCCGACCCGTCCGCCGTCGGCCGTCCGCACCTCCACGAGGGCGTCGGTGCCGGGGCGCAGCCCGGTGACGAGGATCTGGTCCCCGAGGAGTGCGGTCTCACCTGAGGGTGCTTCGACGGAGGTCACCGTGCGGGCGTCCAGGGCGAGTTCGGGGGCGATGCCGTCGGTGGCGGCGAGGACGAGGACGGTACGCCCGTGGTCGTCGACCGTGCACACGGGCTGCGCGGTGGCCCACTCGAGCCGCAGCCCGGCGATGTCGAGCCGCAACGGCCAGCAGAAATAGGCCCCTTCGGGGACGGTGACGGGCGTGCTGGGCAGGGTCATGGCGGTGGCGCCCGGGAACTCCACCGTGAACGACGTGTCCGGGTGGGCGGGCAACTGCTCGTGCGGCTGGTGGTTGTTGACGAAGAGGAAGCCGGATGTGCCGTCGGCGCGGACGGCCCAGCGCAGGGTGTCGCGGTCCCGCTGCCCCACGGGCTGCCGCTCGGGAAGCACCGATGTCATGGGCGCGAGAAGGTGTCCGAAGTCGGCCAACAGGAGGTGCTGCAGGCGCAGTTGGTGATACGAGGCCCGGTACTGGCCGTACTCGCCGAGCGGCGCCTGGAAGTCGTAGGTCAGAACAGGCAGGTCGTTCGGGTAGCCGGTGGCGTGGGACTCCTGGAGCGTGCCGAGTTCACCGGCGGGGTTGGTGCCGCCGTGGAACATGTAGAACCCCTGCCACACCGAGCCGCAGCCGATCTTGGTGAGGCCGAGCGCGCCCACGTCGTCGGGCTCGACGCGGGGGCGTCGGTGGTAGGCCACGGCCATGCCGCCGCCCAACTCGCAGGTGGCCCAGGGAAATCGGTCGGCGAAGGCGTCCGGTTCGCCCCCGCGTACGGAGGTCGGGCGCAGATCGGCGCCGATGCCCTCGTCGTCGCGCTGGTGGGTGAAGAAGAAGTGTTTGCGGCAGGTGTCGGGCCAGCCGCCGGCGGCCTCCGTCCAGAACGCCTCGGTGTAGCCGCCGTACAGCGGAAGCAGTTCGTCGGGCGGGAGTCGGACCCCGCCCCAGGCCGTCGACGTCCACAGCGGCGCGCTCAGTCCGGCTTCCTGCGCCATCCGCTTCAGGGTGAGGAGATGGCCGGGCTGGTCGTACAGCTCGTTCTCGATCTGGATGGCGACGATCGGGCCGCCGTGGGTCCGGTCGAGACCGCTCAGCTGCTCGGCGACGGCCCCGAACCAGCGGCGTACGGGCTCCAGATAGGCGGGATCGTCGGTGCGGGGCGTGCAGGCGCGGGCGAGCAGCCAGTCGGGCAGGCCGCCGCCCCGTACCTCGGCGTGGGACCAGGGGCCGATGCGGGGGATGAAGTCGAGGCCGTGGCGGGCGCAGAGTTCGGCGAAGCGCCGCAGGTCGCGGTCGCCGTCGAAGCGGACCTGTCCCTCCACCTCCTCGTGGTGGATCCAGATGACGTAGCTCGCCACGGCCGTCACCCCGCCCGCCTTCATCTTCAGCAGCTCCTCCTGCCAGTCCCGGGCCGGGTAGCGGGAGTAGTGGAATTCTCCCGAGACCGGGAACCAGGGGCGGCCGCCGCGCGTGAGCCAACGGCTGGTCACCGCGATCGGGTCGGGCACACCGGGGGCGTCGGCGAAGGGGAGGTGCCCGGTCAGCGGGGGTGCGGCGGGCGCGGGCAGTTTCAGGCGGTGCGGGGACCGGGCCGACATGCGGAGTCTTCCCTTCGCTGGGGCGTACGCGGGCGTTCTTCAACGGGGCCGTACGGAGGTGTGTTTCAGTCAGGCCGGGTGGTGCGGACGAGCCAAAGGGTGGCTGTCAGGCACAGCGCCGACAGGGCGCACAGCAGGAGCGGGACCGTTCGGACGCCGGACCACTCGATGGCCTTGCCGAGCGCCGGTCCCGCCGCGACGCCGCCGACCATGGACGCGGCGATGACGACCGCGCCCGCCCGGCGGGCCCGTGGGGCGGCCCGGTGCAGCCAGGGCAGGCCTGTCGGGAAGATCGGCGCGATGAACAGACCGACACCGGCGTACGCGTACGGCGCGAGGCCCGGCACCGCGGCCAGCAGCAGGCAGACCGTCATGCCCGCGCACGAGACGGTGATGATGGCCGGGGCGGAGAAGCGCAGCGCGACCGGGGCGACCAGGAAGCGGCCGACGGTCATCATCAGCCAGTAGACGGAGGTGGCGGTGGCGGCGACACCCGCGCCGTAGCCGACCGTCTCCAGGTGCGTGGGCTCCCAGCC
This sequence comes from Streptomyces sp. NPDC005485, assembly GCF_040606085.1. Taxonomy (NCBI): domain Bacteria; kingdom Bacillati; phylum Actinomycetota; class Actinomycetes; order Kitasatosporales; family Streptomycetaceae; genus Streptomyces; species Streptomyces sp. NPDC005485. The sequence goes on from NZ_JBEXDZ010000033.1 coordinate 9,725, forward strand.
GCCGACGCCCGCCTCGATGCCCACGTGCAGGACGTAGAGGGCGACGAACACGCCGAGCACCGAGCCGAGGCTGCGGCCGAGCGCCGGCCCGCCGCCCTCGGGCGCCGCATCGGCCGGCTGCGGCGCCTTGTCCCGTACGCCCTTCAGGCACAGCAACAGCGGCAGGTCGACGAGCGCGAAGCCGAGGAAGAGGGCCGGGTAGTGCTCGGCGCCCACCGCCGCGATCAGGGCGGGACCGAGGATCGCGCCGACGCCGAAGTGCGCGTTGAGGATGTTCAGCATCGCGGCCGACCGGCGCCCGAACCCGACGGCGAACAGCTGGTTGAGGCCGTAGTCGATCCCGCCGAAACCGAGCCCCGCGAGCAGCGCCGACGCCAGAGCGGCGGGCCAGCCGGGCGCGAGCGCGAAGCCCGCCGCGCCGACGGCCATGAGCAAGTACGAGGCCCCGAGGATCTGCCGGTTGCCGAGACGCCCGTAGAGCCGGTCGAAGAGCAGCACACCGGCCACACCGCCGACGAAGTGGGCGCTCAGCCCGAGCCCCGCGGCCGACGGGGAGAGCCCGAACTCCTCGCGCAGGGCGGGGATCGCGGGGCCGTAGAGCGCCTGGAGCGCGCCGATGAGCACGAAGCCCACGCAGGACGCGACCACTGCGGCCGGGCTGAACACCGGTGCGTCCGGCGCGCCCCGCTCCGCCGTGACCCGCTGTGCGGTCGGTTGATCGGTCACGCGGTCTCCAGGTGAGGAGAAGGGGACGGTGATTCCCGGACTGACTCCCGGGCTGACTCCCGGGCTGATCCCCGGACGCCGATGATGTTACCGGTAACATCATCGGCGTCAAGATCCCCTGCGGGTCTGTGGGCAGCGTGAGTTGGGGTGGCGGGCGGGAATCGGGCGGCGCGCCGCGGAGAGCGGCAAGCCGGGAGTCGACCGGCAGGCCCTCTTTCGCGAGGGCGATCGGCTCCCGGCCCGACTCGTCCGTCAGGCGTACGGGTCGAACGTGATGTCGCCCGGCTTGGCCTTGTTCAGGTGGTCGGCGAACTTCGAGTCCTGGAGCGGGAAGTTGGCGCTGCCCCAGTCGGAGGCGTTGAGGATGTTCCGCAGGTTGGACGCCATGTTGTCCCAGGTGAGCAGGTTCTCCTGGTGCCAGGCGCCGGTGTCGTTCTCCGGGGTCTCGCCCCATTTGGCGAACCGGAAGGCGTGGGTGCTCGCACCGTCCTTGTGGTAGACGGCCTCGACACGCTGCCCGCTCATCGGGACGTCGGCGATCGGATGGGTGCTGAAGCCGCCGTGTGCGGAGGCCGACAGGTAGGACGGGGTGTCGGCGCCCTGCTTGACCCAGACGACCATGCACTCCCAGTCGTGCCGGTGGCCGATGCCGGGCGAGGCCTCGTCCTTCTCGAAGTAGCTGGCGTAGACGATCCCGCACCAGCCGTTGTTGCACTTGGCCCGCGAGTAGGTGTTGGCCTTGCCCAGGTGGCCGCTGCGGCACTCGCCGGTGACCGAACCGGTCGGCTTGAGGCCGCCGTTGAGGTTGCCGCTCGGGTCGATCGCGGCGGCCGGGTAGCAGCTGTCCGAGTCGTAGTCGTACACGGGCTCGAAGTTCTTCTGGAAGGCGGTCGCGTTCTCGGGCAGGTTCTGCAGGACGCCCGCGGAGGCGCTGCCCGACAGGGCGACGGTCAGGGCGGTGACGCTGCCGGTGACGGCGGCGGCCCTCGCGAGGCGGAAGGTCCTTCTGCTGCTGACTGCTCGGGGCATGGGGGGCTCCAGTCGACGGTCCGCTCGTTCCGGACATGACATCCGGGTGCGGGACCGAGACTGGCAAGTCGAGCGAGCGATGGAAGGGCTTTCTACCAAACTCGCGGCGGCTTTTCACCGAACTGATCAACGCCCGCCGGGTGGTCCGGCGGGCGTCGGTATCAGGTCATCGGGGCCGGTCGGCTCACACGGCGCCGCCGAAGAAGACCTGCACCTCGCGGATGAGTCCGTCCCGGACCGTGATCGCCTCGACGTTGCGGTAGCGGCCGCCCGTCATGAGCTCGTACTCGTAGTGGACGAGGACGAGTTCCCGGTCCACGGGGGTGACGTGCAGCAACCGCTGCTCCTTGAAGCGGTCCGCCGTCGGGAAGCACCGCTCGAAGAACGCGGCCTTGTCGATGTGGTCGTCCCGTGGGCTGGTGAACGTGAAGTCGGCGGCGTACAGCGGGAGCGCCGCATCGCGGTCCTGTGACCTGTAGTGGCGAAACGCCGCTTCGACGACGCTGGTCGGGCTGTCCATCATGCTGATCTCCTAGGCCGGACGACTGCTCCCCCGTGCCCCCGGCCCCCACCATAGGACCGGGACCCCGTCTCCTCGGGCACATCACCTCCCCATGCGACACGGGGGTCATTCCTGGCCCGCGCGTCTATCCTGAGGTCGCATGGAGGGGGCTTCGGGCATGGGCGGATCCGGTGAACTCCCGGACTCCGGTGGGTCGTTCGGTCCGCTCGTCGTCGCCGGGCAGCCGCCCGTCTTCCTGCGGGCCGCACAGGTGGAACTGCCCGAGGAGAGCCCCGATCCGGTCCTGCTGCCCACGATCACCCTGCTGGAGCGCGCCGCGGCGCTCGGCGGTGACCCGGACGCGCTGCCCCTGCCGGAGGGAGAACTCCTCGCCGGGCAGTACCGGTTGATCCGGCCGCTCGGCTACGGCGGAATGGGCGAGGTCCACCTCGCGCTCGACACCAAGGTCGACAACCGCGAGGTCGCCGTCAAGATCCTGCACCCCCAGCAGGCCGCGGCCGCGGCGGGCGCCCTGGCCCGGGAGCGGCGCGCCCTGGTCGACCTGGGCCACGACGACATCATCCGCGTCTTCAACTACGGGCACCATCCCGAGGTCGGGGACTTCCTCGTCCTGCAGTACGTCGACGGGCTCACCCTGGAGGAGGTGCGGGCGCGGGCCCAGGTGAACCCGGACGAGTTCGGCGGCGGCCGCTTCCACGAGTTCGTGCTCGCCTACGGAGTGCGGGTCCTGTCCGCGCTCGGCTATCTGCACACCCACCGGCCCGGCAAGGTCTACGGCGACCTGAAACCCGACAACGTCATGCACGACGGCACCACGACAAAGATCATCGACGTGGGGAGTGTGCGCCCGGCGAACCTGCCCGGCCACACCACCGAGGGCTTCTGCGCCCCGACCGTGGGCCCGAACGGCGAATCCACCGGCCAGGACGACCTGTTCAGCCTCGGCGAGACCCTGCGCCGGCTGAGCGGCCTTGGCCGGTCGCCGGAGGATCTCGGGGAGCTGGGCTGTTTGGACGTGCTCGGGCGGCTGGACACCCCGGGCGCCTTCCCGGAGGCCGACCGGATGACGGCTCCGCCTCCCCGCGGGCTCGGCCTCCTCTCCCTGGCACGTGTGCTGCACCGGGCGACCCGTGACAAGCGGGCCGAGCGGTTCGCCTCCGCCCGCGAGATGGAGGAGCAACTGAGGGGTGTGTTCCGCGAGTTGCGCTCACTGCGCACCGGAACGGAGACCTTCGAACCGTCACCGCTCTTCCTCCAGTCGTCGTACGCCCTCGACGGCGCACTCGGATCCGCGCCGCCCCTGGCCCGCTGGGCAGCGCCGGACGCCCCCACGGTGTACGCGCCGCCCTCGCCCGCCGAGGTCGCCCAGCGGCTGCCCGTCCCGCGGCCCGATCCGTACGACGACCACCACGCGCAGTTGAGCAGGCTGGCCGACGCCGCCCCGGAGGCACTGCTCCAGCACACCGGGGACTGGCGGGACTCGCCCGAGGTCCATCTGCTGCGCTGCCGCCTGCGGTTGAGGGTGCGCGGCGGCGGAACCGCGGCGGCCGAACGGGAACTGCGGTCCGCCGAGGCACTGATCGGGCCGCGGCGCGCTCCGTACGACTGGCGGCTCGACTGGCACCGCGGGCTGCTCGCGCTCGGCCGGGATCAAGTGGCGTCGGCACGGGGGCACTTCGACGAGGTGTTCGCGGCGATCCCGGGCGAGTACGCGCCGAAGCTCGCGCTCGGGTACTGCGCCGAGCGGCTGGGCCGGTGGCAGGAGGCGCTGACGTTCCACGAGGCGGTGCGGCTGCGCAACCCGTCGCTGGGCAGCGCCGCGTTCGGTGCGGCGCGGGCCCACCTCGCGCTGGGCGGCGAACGGGCACTGGACGAGGCGGTACGGGCGCTCGACGCGGTCCCGCAGCACTCGCGGCACCGGACCGCCGCGCGGACGGCCGCCGTGCGCATCGGAGTCGAGCACGTGCGCACCGCCGCGCAGCCGGAGGAGGTGACCGAGCGGCTCCGCGAGGTGCTGGAGCGGCTGGCCCGGCTGTTCCACGCGCACGGGCTCACCGACGAGCAGGCCAGGGTGCGGATGACGACGGAGGTGTGGGAGGCCGTGCGGGGCGCGCTCACGCGAGGTGCCCTCGACGCGCCGGGCCTTGCCGCGCTGGCCGCGGGCGCCGACGTACGGCTCGCGCTGCCGTCCGACGAACCCGGCCTCCGCAAGGATCTCTCCCGCCTCTATCTCTCCCTCGCCCACCAGGCCGCCCGGTCCGCCGCCCTCGCGGACGCGGCCGTCGCCGAGACCCTTCTGGACCGCGCCTACGAGGTCCGTCCGCTCGCCTTCCGACACCACAGGGACAGCCCCTGGTTCGGAAGGCGCGTCACCAACTGGCTCCGCACGATCGCCCGTCCGGCGTCGTCGGGGGGCAACACCCGGACGGCCCGCGGGTGAACCGCGCCGGCAGGCCGAGGGGCGCGGGTGCCGTCACCCGACGGCCCGTGCGCCTTCTGCGCGGGGCCCGGGCCGTCGGCGCCGTGGCCGCCGAACTCGCCCGCCGCCTCCGGCGCTACGCGTGGCCGTCGGCGGCGGGCCGGCGCAACCGCGGGTATCTGCGGGACCGGCTCGTCGCGCTGCCGCTGCTCGCCGTCGTGGCCTTCGGGGCGTTCGGCTGGGCCTACGCGGACGTGCGGGGCGACTCGGCGTATGTGCGCGACCGGCTGACGCCCGCGCTCGTCGGTCTCGCCCACACCAAGGCGTCGCTGTTCATCGCGCAGGGCGAGGCGGAGCAGAACCTCGCCGAGGGCCGGGCGGCGGAGCTCAGCGGGCTCAGCGAGCGGTACCGGACACGGGTGGCGCGGGCGACCCAGAGCCTGAACGCGGTCACCCGCAGCGGGGCGCTGACCGTGGCGGAGGAGCAGGAACTGCGGGTCGTGTCCGCGCTGGTCGTGGACTACACGGGCTGGATCGGCCGGGCCCAGGGGGACGCGGCCGATCCGGTCCTGCGGGCCGCCGAGCTGACGTACGCGCGCAGCATGCTCTGTTCGGCGCCGGTCGCGGCCGCGGACAAGGGTGACCGCTACCCTCCCTGTCCGCCCACGACCGACGCGGGTGCGACCTCGATCGTGGACCGGGTGTCGGGCCTGGAGCGGCGGCTGCGCGAGCGGCTCGCGGACCGGGCCGGCTGGGGCGCGGGTGTGCTCGCCGCCGCCGTCGTCTCCGGGGTCGCCCTTCTGCTGCTGGCCGCCGGGCTCTGGCGGACCGTGTCCTTCCTGCACCACCGCTTCCGGATCCGGCTCAGCGTTCCGCTGGTGGCCGCCGCACTGCCGCTGCTCGCCGTACCGCTCCTGACGCTCGACGCACTGCTCGCCCAGCACGCCCAGGCCGCGGCCGTCCCGGTGGCGTACGCGCTCGCCGAGCGGACCTCGCCCGAGACCGAGACGATCACCGAGGAACGCCCCTTCGACGGCCCGGACCCGCGGGCCGTCGAGGTACTGGCGGACCGCCTCGACGTCGGTCTCGCCGAAGGGCGGCTCGCCTTCCTGGACGGGGCCGCGCCCTTCGTGTTCCCCACGGGCCTGGTCGCCGCAGGGATCATCGGCGCCGCGCTGCACACCTACCGCCGCGAGTACCTCGCGGTGACCCGCACGGGAGCCGTCTCATGAGCCGTGTCGTGCGCGCCCTGGTCGTCGCGGCCTGTCTGCTCGCCCTCGTGCCCGGTTGCGCGACGGACACGCCCGCCCCCCTTGTCGTCCTGGGCCCGTGGACCGGGGCGGAGGGCCAGGCCTTCGAAGCCGCCCTGGAACGGCTGGACGACGGAAGCGGCAGGACTTACACGTACGAGGGCACCCGCTCGCTCCGTGAGACGCTCGTCTCACAGCTGGAGGCCGGCGACCCGCCGGACGTGGCGATCCTCAACAGCATCGGGGAACTCACGGAGTACGCCCGCCGGGACCGTTTGACGCCCCTCGCGGAGGAGACCGCCGAGCGGGCGTACCCGCCGTGGGCGCCGACACTGCTGGTGGACGGCAGGCGCCGGACCTACTGGGTGCCGCTGAAGGTCGACCTGAAGAGCCTGGTGTGGAGCAAGCGGGGAACGTCGGACAGCGACCCGAAGTGGTGTGTGGGACTCGCCTCCCAGGCCACCTCCGGCTGGCCCGGCACCGACTGGATCGAGGACATCCTGCTCCATCAGGCGGGCCCGGCGATCTACACGAACTGGGCGACGAGCAGGCTCAGTTGGCGCGACCCGGCCGTCCGGCGGGCCTGGACGACCTGGGCGCGGCTGCTCGGCGGGCGCTCGGCGACGTCGATCGAGCGGTCCCTCAGCACGTCGTACGAGGGCACGTCCGGGCCCGCCGGGCCGCGGGGTCTGCTGGACTCCCCCGGGTTCGGCTGCACCCACGAGCACCAGAGCGCCTTCATCCGGTACGTGTACGCGGGCGACGACGTCCGGGTGGAGCCGTCGGCCGGGTTCCTGGGCGGGCCGGCCGAGAACCGCGACGCGTTCGAGGTCGCCGGTGACATGGCCGCCGTCTTCAGCGACGACCCGGCGGCCCAGGAACTGGTGGAGCGGCTCTCCAGCCCGGCCGGCCGGGAGCGCTGGCGGGCACAGGCGGACCCGGACGTGCGCCCGCTGTTCCCGAACACGACGGGCCTCACGCCGATGGCCCCCGCGAGCCCGGCCGAGCGGGAGATCGACACCCTGCTCAACTCACGCGCCCGCACGCTCTGCTTCGACGCCTCGGACGTGATGCCGCCCGAACTCCGGGACGCCTTCCACCGCGCGGTCCTGGAGTTCTTCCGGGACCCCACGGACCGCCGTCTCACCCCACTGCTCCAGCAGTTGGACACCGTACGCACCCAGGTGACCGAGGATCCGGCCGACGACCGCTCGTTCCGGCCGCCCGAGGACATCTGCGCGAGCCCCGGCGGGTGACCCCGGCTGGTGGTCAACACCGTACGAGGGGTCCCGCCCCGGCCGGGCTCAGGTCGGCCGGGGCAGGCGTTCAGGGGATGGGGCGCATCTCGTGGGGGCACGCCTCCGGCTCATGGTGGCGCGTCTCGGGCGGGAGGGAGGTGCGGAGCTCGGCGTGCAGGAGGGCGGCACTCGTCCACTCGCGGGCGGGTGACGGGGGACCTGCCAGTACAGGCCCGGGCCCGTAACGCGGTGCAGCGGGGGCACGGCCACATGGCTGCCCGGGCCCAGGACCTTCACCTGCGCGAGGTGCCATTCGGCTGGGTCGCCCGGGCTGATCAGCCAGTACAGGCAGCTGCCGTAGCCGTCCTTGATCACGGCTCCCGTCTGATCCCCGAGGTGTTCCAGCGCCGTGTTCCCGAGGGTGAGCGGCACGCGTACGGCGTCCCACCACTCACCGGCGGCCATCAGCCGCACCTGGTGAGTGCTCGGCTGCATCCACCGCCGGGCTCTGCTGACTGACATCGCGCTCTCACCAGCTCTCCGATACGACATCCCGACCCTAGGGGGTGTTTTGAAAGCCCCGCACAGCACCCACGGCGCCCGGCACGCACCCTCGCCGCACCGGCCGAAGACCCAAGTACGTCCAGTACGAGGGCCTTCGTCCGGCACGCCGAGGGCACGCACCGAACACCGCGGGCACCGCACAGGACTTTCAAACACCCCCTAGGACGGTGGCGATGTGTCGACTTGCGGCCACGCGCAGGGAAGTTGTGCCCATACGCAGCGCATACGGTGCGGTCTCGTGAGGGCGCGGCGCCGCGCAGTAGCTTGATCGGTCGTACTGACGTCCGAGCGCCCCGGAGGCCGCCATGGGAGATCCCCAGCCCTTAGTCATCGACGCGACCGGCCGTGACATCCACGGCGAGGCCGCCCGGATCCGCGCACGGGGACCGGTGACCCTGGTCGAACTCCCCGGCGGTGTCGAGGCATGGGCCGTCAGCAGCCCCGACCTGCTCAAGCGCCTGCTCACCGACCCACGGGTGTCCAAGGACCCGCGACAGCACTGGCCGAAGTGGATCAACGGCGAGATCTCCCCGGAGTGGCCACTGTTCACCTGGGTCGCGGTGCAGAACATGTTCACCGCGTACGGCGGCGACCACAAGCGGCTGCGCACCCTGGTCTCCAAGGCGTTCACCGCCCGTCGCACGGCGGCGCTGCAGCCCCGTATCGAGGAGATCACCGAGTCGCTGCTGGACCGGGTCGAGGAGGCCGGGCGGAGCGGCCAACCGGTGGACCTGCGGGAGCAGTTCTGCTATCCGCTGCCGATCCAGGTGATCAGCGAGCTGTTCGGGCTGCCCGAGGAGCAGGGCGCGGAACTGCGGGCCGTCGTGGACGGCATCTTCCACACCTCCGCCACCCCGGAGGAAGTCACCGACATCTACACCCGTTTCTACGCGGCCATGGGCGAACTCGTGGCCCTGAAGCGGAAGTCACCGGGTGACGACCTGACGTCGGCCCTCATCGCGGCGCGCGACGACGAGGACGACACCCGGCTCAGCGAGCAGGAGTTGCTCGACACCCTCGTACTCATGGTCAGCGCCGGGCACGAGACCACGGTCAACCTCATCGACAACGCCATCCATCTCCTGCTCACCCACCCGGACCAGCTCGCCCAGGTGCGCTCGGGCCGCGCCGGCTGGGACGACGTGATCGAGGAGGCGCTGCGCGTGGAGGCGCCGGTCGCGTCCCTGCCGTTGCGGTACGCCGTGGAGGACCTTGCCGTCGCCGAGTTCGGCGGCCCGGAGGGCGTGGTGATCGGCAAGGGCGAGGCGATCCTCGCCGCGTACGCCGCCGCCGGGCGCCACCTCGAGACGTACGGCGCGGATGCCGACCGGTTCGACGTCACCCGCGCGAACAAGGAGCACCTCGCCTTCGGGTACGGCGTGCACCACTGCCTCGGTGCCCCGCTGGGGCGGCTGGAGGCCCGGATCGCGCTTCCGGCGCTCTTCGAGCGTCTCCCCGGGCTCCGACTCGCCGCGGAACAAGGCGAGTCGGAGCCGGTCGACTCCTTCATCTCGAACGGCCACCGCACCCTTCCGGTGCGGTCGGCCTGATCACCCGCGCCCCGGGCTCATCACTCCCCGCGCCACCAGGACCGCAGCTTCGCGGCCCACCCGCGTGGCGCACGCTCAGGCACCGGCACCGGATCCGGTACTCGCACCGGCTCCGGTGCGGGTACCGCGACCGCGGCGGGCAGCGCCACCGCGGCGACCCGCTCGCGCTGCGCGGTCGGGAAGGTCACGGGCAGCGCGGCCAGTGCCCGGTGGAAGGGACCCGGCCGCCACTGCAACTCACCCACCGGCACGGCCAGTTCGATGTCGGGAAGGCGGTCGAGCAGCTTCTCCACCGCCACCGCCGCGATCAGCCGGGCCGGACTCTGCGCCGGGCAGCTGTGCGGGCCCGCGCTCCACGCCAAGTGGGCCCGGTTGCCCGCGCGCTGATTCGTCGTCAGGGCGGGGTCGGTGTTCGCCGCGGCGAGACTGACCACCAGTGGACGGCCCGCCCGCAGGGTCACGCCTTCGTACACGACGTCGTGGACCGGGTAGTGCACGGCGTAGTTGGCCATGGGCGGGTCGGTCCACAGCACCTCGTCGAGGGCGTCCTCCACGGGCAGGCTGCCGCCCGACAGGGTGCCCGCGAAACGGTCGTCGGACAGCAGCAGCCGCAGCCCGTTGGCGATCAGGTTCTGCTGGGGCTCGGTGCCCGCGCCCATGAGCACGACGAGACTGTGGACCATCTCCTCGTCGGTGAGAGCGGCGGGGTGGGCCAGCATCCAGGAGGTCACGTCCTGGCCGGGCCTGGCACGCTTCAGCGCGACAAGGTCCAGCAGGGTCGTGGCGAGCAGCTCGTTCGCCTTCTCGGCGTCCACGCCGTCGAAGATCCCGGACATCCCCTCGACCAGCCGCTCACCGTAGTCGGCCGGGCAGCCGAAGAGGCGGTTGAACACCAAGAGCGGCAGGACCTGGGCGTACTCGCCGAGCAGGTCGGCCCCGCCCCGCGGCGCTATGCGGTCGATGAGCGTGTCGGCGCTCGCCTCGATGTAGCCGCGCAGCGTGTTCGGATCCACCCGGTCCAGGCTGTCCGTGATGACGCCGCGCAGCCGCCGGTGCTCCTCGCCGTCGGTGAACAGGGCGTTCGGCCGGTACATCATCATCGGGACGACCGGGCTGTCCGGGGGGACGGTGCCGTCCGCGAGGTCCGTCCAGCGGCGGGGGTCCTTGGAGAAGGTCTCGGGGCTGCGCAGTACGTGCAGGGCGGCGTCGTATCCGAGAACCAGCGACGCCCGTACGCCGGGCGCCAGTTCGACCGGAGCGATCGGGCCGACGCCGCGCAGCCGCCGGTAGAAGGACGCCGGGTCGGCGGCGAACTCGGGGCCGTACAGGGACTCGTGGGCCGGGCAGCCCGGTGGTGGTACGGCGGTCACGCGTGCTCCAGTTGGCCGGTGGGAGTGCGGGTCAGCAGGTACTCGACGAGGGAGATCAGGGCCCGCGTCGAGGAGGCCCGGTCGCGGGCGTCGCAGTGGACGAGGGGGGTTTCGGGAAGCAGGTCGAGGGCCGCGCGCACCTCGTCGGTGCCGTACTCGGGCGCGCCGTCGAACTGGTTGAGGGCAACGGCGTAGGGCAGTCCGAGCTCCTCCAGTACGCCCATCACCTCGAAGGACTGGCCCAGGCGCCGGGTGTCGGCGAGGACGAGGGCGCCGAGCGCGCCGCGCGTCATGTCCTGCCACAGCTGGGTGAAGCGCTGCTGGCCGGGCGTGCCGAACAGATACAGCACCAGGCGGTCGTTGAGGGTGAGGCGGCCGAAGTCGAGGGCGACGGTGGTGGTGGTCTTGTCCTTCATGCCGGCCAGGTCGTCGACGAGGGCGCCTGCCTCGGTCATGACCTCCTCGGTGCGCAACGGCCGGATCTCGGAGAGCGCGCCGACGAAGGTCGTCTTGCCGACCGCGAAGTGGCCCACGACCAGCAGCTTGACCGCGGTCTGCACGGTGGGCCGCAGATAGACGTCGGCCAAGGCCGGTTCGGCGGTGGATCCGGCGGGTTCAGAGGCGGGCGCGGAGCCCATCGAGCACCTCCTGAAGTATTCGGGCGTCGGTTGGCCGGGCGGCCGGGACCGGTGCGCGGGTGACGATGTGGCCGCTGTCCATGAGGTCGGCGATCAGCACCTTGGTGACGCTGACCGGCAGCGCGAGATGGCCGGCCACCTCGGCGACGGACAGGGCTCCGGGCCGGCACAGCTCCATGAGCCTGCGTTTTTCCGGGTTGAGTCCGGCCAGCGGCAGATCGTCGGCGGCGATCAGCAGCGTGACCAGGTCCAGGGTGTTGCGGGAGGGGTGGGCGCGGCCGTCCGTGACGACGTACGACCGCACCAGCCGGTCCGCGGGACGGCGCCGGGCCGTCATGCCGGGCTGCCGGTGTCCTGCCGGGCCGGACTGGTCAGCTCCTTGCCGAGCCGGTCGACGAGTTTGTGCATGCGGTACGTCACGGCCTCCATGTCCACTTCCTCGCTGGTGGAGACGGCCAGGTAGGCGCCTTCGCCGGCGGCGACGAGGAACACGTAGCCGTGCGCGAACTCGATCAGGGTCTGCCGCCACGGGGTGTTCGGGGTGCCGCAGAACTCGGCCGTGCTGCGGCTGATCGACTGGACGCCGGACAGGCCCGCGGCCAGCCGTTCGGCGTCGTCCCGGCCGATGTCCTTGGAGTGGGCGCGGAGCATGCCGTCGGCGGAGAGCAGGATCGCGTGGCGCGCCTCAGGAACCTTCAGCACCTCGTCCAGCATCCAGCCCAACTCGTTGTTGGTGGGCCCGGTCATTCTTGGCTGTTCCCTTCGTCTTCGTGCGAGGTGTGCCGGCTGTCGTCGTCCTGCGAGGTGTCCTGGGCGGCCCGGCCGAAGCGGGTGCCGCGCGCGAACGCCCCCATGCGCCGGGCGTTCTCCTCGGCCGAGCGGCCGCCGACCTCCTCGGCGGGCGGGGCCGGGGTCTGCGCGGCCGTGTCCCGCAGGGCGCGGCGTCGTCGTTGGGGCAGCCCTCCGGGCGTGGTCGGCTCCCTGTGGCCGTGGTCAGGTTCGGGATCGGGGCGAACGTCCGGGGCCGGTGCGGCGACGGACGCCGTCGGCGATACGGGATCCGGCGCCGAGGCGCGTCCGGGGACGGCTTCGGGGACACGCGCGGGCGGTTCGGCCACGGGCGGACGCTCCTGGAGGGCTTCCGGGTGCGTGAGCAGGGAGGTCGGCAGGAAGACCACGGCGCGCACACCGCCGTACGGCGAGACCGTGCCGACGGAGACGTTGAAGCCGTAGCGCTCGGCGAGCACCCCCATGACGGCGAAGCCGAAGCGGGGCGGGTCGCCGAGCCGGGTGACGTCCACGGTGCGCCCTGCGGACAGGAGCCCGGCGGCGTGCTCGGCCGCCTGCCCGTCCATGCCGACGCCGGCGTCGTCGATCACCACGCAGGCGCCGTTGTGCACCGCCTGGATGGTGACTTCGACGGTCGTGTTGGGCTGCGAGTGGCGTGCCGCGTTGTCGAGCAGTTCGGCGACCGCGAGCACGACCGGTTCCACGGCCCGGCTCTCCACGGCGATGTCGACCTCGCCGTGGATACGGATGCGCCGGTAGTCGCGGATGCGGGAGGTGGCGCCGCGTACGACCTCGATGAGCGCGGCGACGGAACGCTGGCGCCCCGGCCAGGAACCGCAGAGCACGGCGATGGCCTGGGCGCGGCGGCCGAACTGGGCGTTGGTGTGGTCGACTTCGAGCAGGTCGCGCAGCACGTCCGGGTGGTCGTGCCGGTCCTGCATCTCCGCGATGGCCACCTGCTGTTCGTTGGCCAGGGCCTGGATGGAGCGCATCGACGCCTTCAATGCGGCCTTCGCGGACTGGTCGGACCGGGACTGGGCGTGCTCGACGGCCCCGGCGAATCGCTCCAGGACACTGTCGAGGCACTTGGCGAAGTCCGTGTCGACGAGCCGTGTGTCCAGCAGACCGGCGGCCGTCGCGAGTTGTGGGGTCGCGTCCTCCAGGGCCGGCAGCCGGACGGAGACGAGGTGGCGCAGTTCCTCGTCCCGGGCCCGCAGGCCGTCCGCCAGTTCGGCGTTGTGTCCGCGCTGCCGTGCGGTGATCCCGTGCTGACGCACCAGCAGCACGGTGACGGCGAACAGGCCCACGGCCAGGCACCAGAACACCGCCTCCGGTATCTGTTCGGTCATGAAGTCCTCAAAAGCGGGCGATGGTTGACGAGCGCTCGACGGTAGCGACGGTTCCGCATCCGTACTTGTCCGTGTGCGCAAGGAAGTTGCTCGGAAACGCAAGCGCGCCGGGGCGCCGGGCCGAGGCCGTCCGCTTACCTTCGGCATATGCCAATGAGCCCGTGGCCTACTACGGAAACCGCGTGCTGCCCTAGTCTGACCGCGAGTAACAGCCCGTGAACGAACGGAAGTTCAGGGCTGCCGAGATGGAGTCGTCCGACCCGTCGCAGCGGAGGAGCCACGTTGCCCGCGGGACGCTACATCGTGGAGTCGCAGACCACGGGTGAGGTGGACCCGCACGAGCGGGCCGACTTCTGGAGCGAACACATCGCGTCCTATCAGTCCCGCATGGGGTACGCCTACGCGCGCACCGACAACTTCCGCGGCGAGACGGTCCGCCAGCGCAGCGACACCTACCAGCTCGTCAGGTTCCGGTCCGACACGATCGAGTACAGCCGGACCGCCCATCAAGTGCGGCAGGACCCTGACGACGACTACCGCCTGCTGATGCCGCTCACCGGGCAGATCACGCTGTCCCAACAGGACCAGGTGGCGCGGCTCGCACCGGGGGCGGGCGCCCTGGTCACCTTCGGATCCCCGTTCCAGTGCGCGCAGACGGCGTCCACCCTGGCGTTCATCCTCACCATCCCCTCCCGCGAGATCGACGGTCCGCTGAACCGGAAGTCACCGCTGGCCGCCGGGCTGGACCTGACGACGGGGCTGGGGCGCGTGGTGAGCACCATGCTGCAGAGCCTGCACGAGGAACGCGACAACCTGACCGACCCCCAGTTCGACGCCGTCTCGGACCGCGTCGTCGAGCTCCTGTGCATGCTGGCGTCCGGCGACGACCGGCCGGACGTCCCGGGCCATCTCACCGAGGTCGAGGCGATGGTCCGCCGCCATGTGCGCGACAACGCTGCCGACCCCGGCCTGACCGGCGCGTCCATGGCCCGCGACCTGGGCTGGTCCCTGCGCCAGATCCAACTGGCCCTCCAACGCGTGGGCACCACCCCTCGCGAGCTGATCCGCGAGGAACGCCTGCGCCTGGTCCGCGACCGCCTCCGGTGCGCCGACTGCGAACACATGACGATCACCGAACTGGCGTACGCCTCGGGCTTCTCCTCGGCCAGCGCCATGAGTACGGCCTTCCGCCAGCGCTTCGACGTCAGCCCTCGCGAGATGCGCCACGGCCGCCGCCGGCAGCCCGGCCCGAGGGGGGCCGACGGGGACTTCCCGTCCGCTTGACGCGGCGCAAGTGCCCCGGCACTGTCAACGCGTTCATTTCTGGCCGGACCATCTCGCTCGCCCGCGTCGACCTCGACCTGACTGACCCACAGCCGCACCACCGTCCCGGTCAGGACGAAGCTTTCGGCGATCCGACCGGCCGAGCGGTCACCGCGCGCCGCTTCTTGCGGCGCAGTGCGCGGAGGCGCCGCCGACGCGCAACACGGACAAACCGCCCCGATCCCCCATCATCCCTATGGGGGCGAGCGACCGGCTGCACTGGCCGCGCGAGACCTTCCACGTCTACGACGACAAGCTTGTGTCGGTAAAGCTGGTGTCGGCGCGAGTGAGGATCACCCAGCCATCGGAGATCGCGCTCTGCCTGAAGGCTTTCGAGGAGTTGCGGAGCATGGCCGTGTACGTGCCGAGGCGCGGGCCTGATCGTGAAGGTCATCGACGCGCTGCACTGACCCGGGAGACGAAAGGACGCCCCCAACCACGGCCGTGATGACCGTGGCCGGTGGCATCACGGGACCTGGAGGCAGCGGGCGCTCGCCGCCGACCTCGGCCCCACCCGCTGCGAAAACGTCTGACACAGCCGAACCGGCTCAGGTCGTGCGGTACGCCGTCGTGCGTGACACGGCGATGTACAACGCCGTGCCGTTCGATCCGGCCCGGCCCGGCAGCGGCCGCGCCCGAGCCGAGGACAGCACCCGCACTCACCGCCTCCACCCCGAGTCGCCGCCGTCCCGGCGCTGACCGCACTGCTCGTGCCACGTCGTGAGCAGCAGACCGAAGAGCCCGGCGCCCCCGAGGCGTGACAGACCACCGCCGTGAGGCATCGATCGACCCAGCTGGGCGGCTGTGGTCAGCGGCAGTCGGGGGTGGATGGACAGGCGTACGACGTGCGACGAGCGGCCGTCCTCCCACCCAGGACTCGAACCTGCGGCTGTCGGATCAGTTCTCGTCAGCCGTCAGCCTGAGCGAGATGCTGTTGATGCAGTACCGCTGGTCGGTAGGCGTGGCATACCCCTCACCCTCGAACACGTGCCCGAGGTGCGACCCGCACCGTGCGCACCGCACCTCCGTGCGGACCATGCCGTGCGTACGGTCGTCGATCAGCTCCACGGCGTCGGAGTCCTTCGGGTCGAAGAAGCTCGGCCACCCGCAGTGCGACTCGAACTTCTCCGTGGACGTGAAGAGCTCGGCGCCGCAGGCGCGGCAGGAGTAGACGCCCTTGGTCTTGGTGTCGGTGTACTCACCCGTGAACGCGGGCTCCGTGCCGGCCTTGCGCAGGACCGCGTACTCGGCCGGCGTCAGCTCCTCGCGCCACTGCTCGTCCGGCTTTTCGATGTCGTACGACATGAGCCTCAGCCCCTTACTTCGACAGACGGTCCAGGATCAGCGGGCCGAGGTCGGTGACGTCGCCCGCGCCCATGGTGAGAACGAGATCACCGGGCTTGGCCATTCCCGCGATGACGGCGGGGGCCTCGGCCTTGTCGTGGACGGGGGTCACGTCGGCTCCGGCCGCCCGGGCCGCCTCCATGATCAGCTCGCTGGTGACGCCGGGGATCGGGTCCTCGCGGGCCGGGTAGATGTCCAGCACCACCGAAGCGTCCGCCAGGGCCAGGGCCTGGCCCATCTCCTTGCCCAGCTCCTGCGTGCGGGAGAAGAGGTGCGGCTGGAAGAGGACCAGGATGCGGGAGTCGCCCGCCGCGGCGCGCATCGCGTCCAGGTCCGCCGTCATCTCCGTCGGGTGGTGCGCGTAGGAGTCGATGACCTGGACGCCCGCCTGCTCGCCCTTGAGCTGCAGGCGCCGCTTGACGCCCGTGTAGCTGGCCAGGGCGGGAGCGAGCTCCGCGGCGGGGATGCCGAGGGCCACGCCCGCCGCCAGTGCCGCCACCGCGTTGTGCGCGTAGTGCCGGCCGGGGACCGAGACCCCGAAGGTCAGTTCGGCGCCGTCGAGCAGGACGGTCACCTCGCTCTTCAGCCCCTGGGCCACCACGGACAGGACCCGTACGTCGGCGTCCTGCGCCTCGCCGTACGTCACCGTCCGCACCGAACCGGCCAGCCGCCGGGTCAGTTCCCGCGCGCCCTCGTGGTCGGAGGAGATCACCAGCGTGCCGCCCGGCACGATCTTTCCGGCGAATGTCTCGAAGGACTCGTAGATCTCGTCCATGGAGGCGTAGTTGGCGTGGTGGTCGAGTTCCACGTTCAGGACGATGGCGACCTCGGGCGCGTACTTGTGGAAGCTGCGGTCCGATTCGTCGGCCTCGGCGACGAAGATGTCGCCCTCGCCGTGCAGGGCGTTGGAGCCGGGGGCGTCGAGGTCGCCGCCGATGGCGTAGGAGGGGGCGAGGCCGAGGGAGGACAGGGACACCGCCAGCATCGACGTGGTCGTCGTCTTGCCGTGGGTGCCCGCGACCGCGATCGGGCGCAGGCCGTCCATCAGGCGGGCGAGCGCGTCCGAGCGGTGGACCACCGGGATGCCCAGCTCGGCCGCGCGGGCCAGCTCCGGGTTGTCCGCGCGGATCGCCGAGGAGACGACGACGCAGGTGGCGTCGGAGGCCAGGTGGTCGGCCGCGTGTCCGATGTGCACCGTCGCGCCCAGCGCGCGCAGGGCCTCGGCGGTGGCGGACTCCTTCGCGTCGCTGCCGGCCACCACGGCCCCGCGCTGGGCGAGGATCTTGGCGATACCCGACATTCCGGCGCCGCCGATGCCGATGAAGTGCGGTCGGTCCATGGCGGTGGGAAGGCCGGGTGCCATGTGCGTCTCCCTGGAGTGGTGCGGCGAACGTTCAGCGCCCCACCCTAATGGCCACGGCACACGTCATGGCCCGGCGGCCGGGCCTCACGCCTTGCTGTGCGAGAACAGCTTCAGCACCGGTACGCCGACCTTGTGACGGGCCCGGGAGGCCCAGTCGCGGTGGAAGAACTCCTCGACGTAGTGCGGGTCGGTCAGCACGATGACCTCGTCGGCGCCGATCTCCTCGACCAGGGCCTTGAGCGCGTCCAGCGGATGGTCCTCGATGAGCCGGCCCTCGGCCTCGCTCCCGGAGACGCGCAGCGCCTTCAGCGACACGTCGAGGGCCTGCTGGCCCTGCCCCGCCGCCGCCTCGCCCTGTGGCGTCTCGTTCTCGTGGGCCGCCTCGTCCAGTTCCCCGAGCGCGACGTCGTCGATGGCCCGCAGCAGCCGGTCCGCCTGGTCTCCGCGCGGCTGGAGCAGCACGTGGAAGCCGACCGGCTCGTCACCGTGCAAGGTGGTGACGAACTCCACATCGGCGGACGTCAGGGCCTTCTCGATCATCAATACGCTTGTGAACACGACAGGCGCCCTTCTCCTCCGTGGGCCGTTTCCAGGCCCCTGCGGAAACCATCCTGCCCCGTGACCGCACGGGGACTGCGAGATTTAGCGTGCCCAGTGGAAGAAAAGCGGAACGGAGTATTCCGCTGACTTGTCAGGACCGACGGTATCGGCTGAACAGGAACCCGGCCTCTTCCAGCAGGGACGTCAGTTCGAAGCGCTGCGGGACCGTCACCGCGGGCCCTCCGGCGATGCGTTGCGCGTCCCCCGCGGTGAGCATCGGGGAGACGGTCAGGCAGAGCTCGTCGAGCACCTCGGCCGCGACCAGCTGGCCCAGCAGGCGCGGGCCGCCCTCGGTCAGCAGCCGCGTCAGGCCCTGCTCGGCGAGGGCGGCGACGGCCCGGGCGGGCTCCACACCCATGCCGTCCCCGGCTACCAGCACTTTGGCGCCCGCCTTCTCGGCGGCCGCGACCCGGTCCGGGGCCGCGGCGGCGCCCGTCAGCACGAGCGTGGGCACCAGCGGGGAGGTGAAGAGCGGAAGCGAGAAGTCCAGGTCGAGGCTCGCGGTCACCACCGCGATCGCGGGCGCGGGGCCCTGACCGGCCCCCTCCCGCAGCGCCGCGAAGTCCTCACGCGCGCGTGCCGGGCGGTAACCCTCCTGGCGTACCGTTTCCGCACCGACCACCACGACGTCCGCGAGAGCCCGCAGCACACCGAAGATCCGCATGTCGGCGGCGCCGGAGATGGGATGGGAGCGTCCCTCGTGCTGGCCCGCGCCGTCGAGCGTGGAGACCATGTTGGCGCGCAGCCAGGGGCCGTCCGTGGAGGGGTAGGCGTACGCCTCCGCCAGGTCCAGGAGCCCCCATGCGCGGTCCGTCACATCCGTCCCGGAGGCCTCTCCCGAGGCCTGGGCTGCTGTTTCTTCGGTCACAGGGAACAGGCGTCGCATGTCGTGCAGTGTGGCACGGCGCTTAGAGTGGGGAACCGTGTCGTCCTCCACTGCCACAACCGGTATCGATCAGATAGCCGACGCGGCCCCGCTGTCCCTGTGCGCCCGCGAGCCGCACGTCCCCGCCGACCGGCTCGTCGCCGAGATGGTGCCGCCGCCGCGCTTCGACTCGGTCCGCTTCGATACGTACATCCCGGACCCCACCCAGGCCAGCCAGACCGAGGCCGTGCGGGTCCTCGCCGGTTTCGCGGCCGGTCTCGGCGGCGCCCACGCGAGCGGCGGCGGCAAGCGGCGGCTGTTCGGTTTCGGCAAGGCCGTGAAGCAGACCCCCGTCGGCCCCCGCGGCGTCTACCTCGACGGCGGGTACGGCGTCGGCAAGACCCATCTGCTGGCCTCCCTGTGGCACGCGACCGCGGCCGAGCCCGCGCTCAAGGCCTTCGGCACGTTCGTGGAGCTGACGAACCTGGTCGGCGCGCTCGGCTTCCAGAAGACCGTGCAGACGCTGAGCGGACACCGGCTCCTGTGCATCGACGAGTTCGAGCTCGACGACCCCGGCGACACCGTCCTCGTCTCGACGCTGCTCGGCAAGCTGGTCGACGCGGGCGTGGCCCTCGCCGCCACCTCGAACACACTGCCGGGCAAGCTCGGTGAGGGCCGGTTCGCGTCCGCCGACTTCCTGCGCGAGATCCAGGGCCTGTCGGCACACTTCCGTCCGCTGCGCATCGACGGCCAGGACTACCGCCACCGCGGACTGCCCGAGGCGCCCGCGCCGTTCTCCGACGAGCAGGTCACCAAGGCCGCGTACGCCACCGCGGGCGCGTCGCTCGACGACTTCCCGCATCTGCTCGACCACCTCGCGAAGGTGCACCCCAGCCGGTACGGAGCCCTGACCGACCACCTCAGGGCGGTGTGCCTGACCGACGTCCAGCCGATACCGGACCAGTCGACGGCACTGCGGCTCGTCGTGCTCGCGGACCGGCTGTACGACCGCGAAGTGCCGGTCCTCGCCTCCGGGATGGCTTTCGACAAGCTCTTCAGCGACGAGATGCTGAACGGCGGCTACCGCAAGAAGTACTTCCGCGCGATCTCCCGGCTGACCGCCCTCGCACGGGACGCCAAGGGGCTCGTCGAGGCGTAGCAGGTCCGTAGAGGCGTAGCAGATTCGAACATCCGGGGAACACGGACCAGTTCAAGCCATTCCCACCTCGCGTTTTGGGCTTTTCTTTACCCGAAACGTAAAGTTAACCCTGCAAACAACTTAGGCGCGTTAACGTATTTGGAGACGCGGCCCGAGTGGGGCCGCGTGCCGAGTGGACGCAGCCAGGAGGGAGGGGCGCATGGCGCGAGGTACGACGGTCCGGTTCGCTCTGACGATCCTCTCCGCCGTCCTGCTGGCCCTGCAACTCCTCACTCCCACCGCGCCCTTCGCGTCGACGCACAGCGCCACCCACGTGTCCACCCCCAAGGCCACGGGCAACGTCCTCGCCAAGCGCGCGGACGAGGCGGACGAGGTCGTCACGAGCGGACACCTCGGGCACTCGGCGGCGCCCACCGCGCCGCTGCGCACCCGCGACCGCCACCGCACCGCGGCGGACTCCGCACCCGAGCCACCCACCCGCGTCCTGCCGGCATACGCCGACACGCCCCCGGCCCCGCCGCGGGCCGGCGTCACCGCGCATCACCTCTCAAGATCTACAACCGCCCACTCCGCGGCGGCACTTCAGGTGTTCCGCTGCTGAGCTGCTCCACGGGCACGAGCACACGACCCACCCTCACCACGCCACGTCCGCCGAGCGCGTCGACGTGGGGTCATGTCCTCGTACCCGCATCTGCCACGTTCTCGTAAGCCGACGCGCCGACAGAGGCGCGCCAGGAGGAACTGACAATGCAGCCCCTCATCGATCATGCCCGCGCGCACGGACAGCGCCCCGAGCAGTTCGCCAGGCTGGCCGAGGGCCAGTCTCCGCAGGTCCTGTTCATCACCTGCTCGGACTCCCGGGTCGTCCCCGCCCTGATCACCGGTGCCCGGCCCGGTGAACTCTTCGAACTGCGCACCGCCGGCAACATCGTCCCCCCGTACGTCTCGCAGCACCCCACCGGCGAGGCGGCCACCATCGAGTACGCCGTCGAAGTACTCGGCGTCTCGGACGTCATCGTCTGCGGTCACTCGCACTGCGGCGCCGTGGGCGCACTGGTGCGCGGCGACGACCTGGACGCCGTACCCGCCGTGCGCGACTGGCTGGCGCACGCGACTCCCCGCCCCGAAGGGGCCGTCGAGGACCCCACCGTCACCGAGGCCGTGCAGAGCCACGTCCTGACCCAGCTGCTGCGCCTGCGCTCGTACCCCGGCATCGCGACGAAGCTGACGAGCGGTCAACTGCGTCTGCACGCCTGGTTCTACGAGGTGCACACCGGCTCCGTGCTGGCCCACCGCCCGCAGTCCGACACCTTCGACGCCCTGTGAGCGCCGGGATGAATATCTTGAAGGCCAATCCGTCGAAGTCGACGAAGCCGCCCCGACTGCCCTACCTGCGGCAGGACTTCGCCGCCTCGCTCGTCGTGTTCCTGGTCGCCCTGCCGCTGTGCGTCGGCGTGGCCGTCGCGTCCGGCGTCCCGGCCGAACTCGGGCTCGTCACCGGCATCGTGGGCGGTCTCGTCACCGGCCTGATGCGCGGCAGCAGCCTCCAGGTCTCGGGCCCCGCCGCGGGCCTGACCGTGCTGGTCTACGAGGCGGTGCGGGAGTTCGGACTGCCCGTCCTCGGGGTCATCGTGCTGGTCTCGGGCGTGCTCCAACTCCTCATGGGTGCCCTCAAACTGGGGCGCTACTTCCGGGCCATCTCGATATCCGTCGTCGAGGGCATGCTGGCCGGCATCGGGCTCGTCCTGATCGCCGGGCAGCTCTACTCGGTCGCCGGCGCCAAGGCCCCGGCCTCCGGCCTGGACAAGATCACCGGGCTGCCCGAGGCGCTCGTCGAGGCGGCCGGGAACACCACGGCGCTCGCCTCGCTGGCACTCGGCGCGGGCACCATCGCCGTACTCGTGCTGTGGAAGCGACTGCCGCGCCGGGTGCGTACGGTGCCGGGGCCGCTGGCCGCGGTCGGGCTGGCCACGCTCGCCGCCCTCGTCCTCGATCTGCCGGTGGCGACGGTCGAGGTCAAGGGCCTGCTCGACTCGATCCAGCCGCCGCCCATGGACGCCTTCGGCGAGCTCGCGGGGATCGGCCTGCTCGGCACGATCGTCGCGTTCACGCTGATCGCGTCCGCCGAGTCACTGTTCAGCGCGGCGGCCGTGGACCGGCTGCACGACGGGCCGCGTACCGCGTACGACAAGGAGCTGATGGCGCAGGGCGCGGGCAACGCGGTGTGCGGGCTGCTCGGCGCGCTGCCGATGACCGCGGTGATCGTGCGCAGCGCGGCCAATGTCCAGGCGGGCGCACGGACCAAGGCGTCCCGGGTGCTGCACGGGGTGTGGCTGCTGCTGTTCGCGGCGCTGCTGCCGTCCGTGCTCGCCTACATCCCGATACCGGCCCTCGCGGGCATCCTGGTGCACGCGGGCGCCAAGCTCATTCCCGTACGGGAGCTCACCGGGCTGTGGCGCGAGCACCGCGGCGAGGCGCTGATACTCGTCGTCACGGCGGTGTCGATCGTCGCGGTGAGCATGTTCGAGGGCGTGCTGATCGGGCTCGCGCTGGCCGTCGTCAAGACGGCGTGGGAGGCCTCGCACGTGCGGCTGGAGGTCATCGACAAGGGCGCCGGTCCCGTCCAGGCGTACCTGTCCGGCAACGCGACCTTCCTGCGGCTGCCGAAGATCCTCGACAGCCTGGAGGCGCTGCCGCAGGACCGGCCGGTCGAGCTGGACCTGTCCGGCCTGCACCACCTGGACCACGCGTGCCGTACCGCGCTGGAGAACTGGTCGGAGCGGCACAGCGCCGAGGGTATCGAACCGGTGCAGGTCACGACCGGCTGACCTGCACCGTTCCCTCCACTCGGGCCCGCGGTCGAGGAATGTCGACCGCAGGCCCGAGTCGGGCATATCGTTACTTAACCCAATATTTTTGCGACGCCTCGAAGGAAGCCCTCGGAAGGGGGCCCGAAAGGGGGTCGTCATGCTCCAGGAACTCCTGGTCGCGGGCGTGGCGGTCGGTTCCGCGGCGCTGGTGTACCTCGCGGCGGCCGGCCGGGTCGTCAAGCAGTACGAGCGCGGGGTGGTCTTCCGGCTCGGGCGGCTGACCGGCGACGCCCGCCCGCCGGGCTTCACCCTGGTGATCCCCGGGGTCGACCGGCTGCGCAAGGTCAACATGCAGATCGTGACGATGCCGGTGCCCGCACAGGAGGGCATCACACGCGACAACGTCACGGTGCGGGTCGACGCGGTCGTGTACTTCAAGGTGGTGAACCCGTCGGACGCGATCATCCAGGTCGAGGACTACCGCTTCGCGGTCTCCCAGATGGCGCAGACTTCATTGCGGTCGATCATCGGCAAGAGCGATCTCGACGATCTGCTGTCCAACCGGGAGATGCTCAACCAGGGCCTGGAGCTGATGATCGACAGTCCGGCCGTGGGCTGGGGTGTGCAGATCGACCGCGTCGAGATCAAGGACGTGTCGCTGCCCGAGACGATGAAGCGGTCGATGGCACGGCAGGCCGAGGCCGACCGCGAACGCCGCGCCCGGATCATCAACGCCGACGCCGAGCTCCAGGCCTCCAAGAAGCTCGCGGAGGCCGCCGAGGTGATGGCCGAGCAGCCCGCGGCCCTGCAACTGCGGCTGCTGCAGACGGTGGTGGCGGTCGCCGCCGAGAAGAACTCCACCCTCGTCCTGCCCTTCCCGGTGGAGCTGCTGCGCTTCCTGGAGCGCGCACAGACACAGCAGGGGCCGCCCGCCACACCTGCGCCGCCCGCGGCCGTCACACCCCCGGGGCCTGAGGCCGTCACACCCCCGCGACCCGAGGCCGACACGCCCGCCCTGCCCGAGGCCGACACGCCTGTCCCGCCCGAGGCCGACGGGTGACACGTGCTACGCGCGTGGTTCCTGCGGCCCCTGACGCGTGATACACACAGCTGGGTCACAGTCCTGTCCGCCAACAGGAAGGTCTCCCATGTCCCTCACGCCTGCCACGCCCGCCGTGCCAGAGAACAGCAGCTCCGCGACACGCCGTCAGTTGCTCGCCCGCACCGGGGCGCTGGGCGTCTCGATCGCCTTCGCCGGATCCCTCACCGATCTCTTCGCGGGCACCGCCGCCGCGCAGGACCTGGGGCACCACGGGTACGGCCCGCTGGTCCCCGACCCGAACGGACTCCTCGACCTGCCGGAAGGTTTCCGCTACCGGGTCCTCTCCCGCGAGGGCGACCCGTTGCGCTCCGGCGAAGGCCCCGTCCCGAGCAACCACGACGGCATGTCCGCCTTCGCCGGCCGGCACGGCCGGGTGCACCTCGTGCGCAACCACGAGAACCGTGTGACCGCGAAGTTCGCCGTTCCGACCGTCGACGGCCTCACCTACGACCCGATGGGCAAGGGCGGCTGTACGGCGTTCACGCTCGACCACGACGGCGACGTCCTGTCGGAGCGGGTCGCGATCGCCGGTACCGCGGTCAACTGCGCGGGCGGGCCCACCCCTTGGGGCACCTGGCTGACCTGCGAGGAGACCGAGGACAGGGCGGGCACCAACGGCTACACCAAGGACCACGGCTTCATCTTCGAGGTGGACCCGGTCGACCCGCACCGCACCGGAGCGGTCCCCCTGACCGCGATGGGCCGCTTCCAGCACGAGGCGATCGCCGTCGATCCGAAGCGGGGCATCGTCTACGAGACCGAGGACGCGTTCCTCAAGCCGTTCGGCCTCTTCTACCGCTTCCTGCCCAACAGGCCCGAGGGCGGGGTGGGTTCACTGCGCGCGGGAGGCAGACTCCAGGCGATGCGGGTGCCCGGCGTGCCGGACCTCTCCTCGATCCAGGAGACCGGTGCGACCTTCGACGGCATCGAGTGGGTGAACGTACCGGACCCGCTCGCGGCCCAGACACCCGTCCGGCTCCAGGACTTCGGCCCGAAGGGCATCACGCACGCCCAGAAACTGGAGGGCTGCTACTGGGGCGGCTCGTGCGTGTACTTCGTCTCCTCCTTCGCCCACAGCGCCGATGGCTCGGCCGCCGACCACTACGGCCAGGTCTGGCGCTACGACCCGTCGGCGCGCCGTCTCACCCTCGTGATCGTCTTCGGTCCGGACACCGACGTACAACTCCCGGGCGAGTCCCCGGACAACATCTGCCTCGCCCCCAGCGGCGGCCTCATGGTCTGCGAGGACGGCAACGGCGCCCAGCACGTCTTCGGCGTGACGCGCCGCGGCGAGGTGTACGCGATGGCGCGCGGCGCCCAGAACATCGGCACCCAGCAGGCCCCGGAGTGGGGCGAGTTCGCGGGCGTCACGTTCTCGCCGGACGGCAGGACGATGTACGTGAACTGCTATACGCCGGGGACCACGTTCGCGGTGACGGGGCCCTGGCGCCGTTAGCCGTTCCAGCGGCGCCGGGCGGGTCGCCGGAGGATCCGCCCGCGCCCGGCGGGTCCTCAGTGGCTCCGCCCGCGCCGCGCGGTGAGGGCGCGGGCCAGCAAGGGGGCGGTGGTGCCCAGAAGCAGCGTCGCCAAGGGGGCGACGACGTCGGTCCACGGGTCGCGGATGCGGTGGTAGGTGGCGCTGCCGTCGCGGAGTTCGATGAAACCGAGCGGCCGGGTCTCACAGCCGCCCCCTCCCCCGCCGCCCTCGCCGCTCGCAAACCGGCGCACCCCGCGCGCGGTGCCGCCGCCGAAGCCGAAGGCCGCCCTGGCGACGGGGATCACGGTGACCCCCTCGCGGGTGACCGGCTCACCGAACACGGCAGCGACGGAGGCCCGCCCGCCGAACCGCTCGGCGAGCCCCTCCAGCAGACGGGCGGCGATCCCGTCCGTGGCGGCCGTGGCCGCGACGGCGGCGTCGAGGGCCGGGGTGCCGACGGCCGGGTCCGTGGGATCGGCGGACGAGGGCGAGGTGTCCTGCGGTGCTGTCATGGCGGTGCCTCCTTGGACGGGGTGCGGCGCGTACCGGTAGGCGCAGATTAATTCCGGTGCCTGCCGTGAGACCCCCTGCTACCGTCACGGCCATGAAGCGTGCCGCCGTGAACACGACGACGCCGGAGAGTGTCCCGGCGCGCTGACTGTTGTCTTGAGTCCGAAGCCCCGGGGCGAGTGCCCCGGGGCTTCGCCGTGTGTGGTCACTCGTCCCTCCCCCGAACGAGGAGACCGCCATGCACGACCACCGCCGACTCGGCCGCGAGCTGGACCTGTTCGACACCGACCCGCTGATGGGCGCGGGCCTGCCGTACTGGCTGCCGGACGGCGCGGCCGTACGGCACGCGCTGGAGGAGTACGTGCGCGACGCCGAGCGCCGGGCGGGCTACCGGCACGTGTACTCACCGGTGTTGGGCAAGCGCGAGCTGTACGAGATCTCCGGCCACTGGTCGCACTACAGCGAGGACATGTTCCCGCCCATGGATCTCGGCGGCGAGCAGGTCGTCCTGCGCCCCAGCCTCTGTCCCCACCACGCGCTCATCTACCGCGCCCGCTCCCACAGTTACCGCGAACTGCCGCTTCGCATGGCCGAGTTGGGCGGCATGTACCGCTCCGAGATGTCGGGCGTCCTCGGCGGTCTGACCCGGGTGCGCGCGATCCAGCTCAACGACGCGCACATCTTCTGCACCCTGGACCAGGTCGCCGAAGAGGCGTACGACGCACTGGAGTTGATCCGCCGCGCCTATGGCGCACTCGGCATCGAACCCGCCCGCTACCGCCTCTCGCTGCCCGGCCCCGGCGGGAAGTACGTCCCCGGTCCCGAGCTGTGGCGCCGGTCCGCCGCGCTGCTGCGGGACGTCCTCGACCGCTCCGGGGTGGCGTACGAGGCCGTCGAGGGCGAGGCGGCGTTCTACGGCCCCAAGATCGACGTGCAGATCGCCGACCCGGCAGGACGTGAGTCGACCCTCTCCACCGTGCAGGTCGACTTCCACCAGCCCGAGCGGTTCGATCTGCACTACATCGGTGCCGACGGCGCCCGGCACCGCCCGGTCATGGTCCACCGCAGCGTGATCGGCAGCCTGGAGCGGGCCGTCGCCCATCTCATCGAGGCGCACGGCGGTGCCTTCCCGGCCTGGCTCGCCCCCACCCAGGTGGTGGTCCTGCCGGTCTCCGACGCGGAGAGCGACGACGCCCTGCGGCTGCTGCGACGCTGCCGCGACCAGGGGCTGCGCGCCGAGCTCGCCGCCGCGGATCAGGGCACCCTCGGCGCCCGCGTCCGGGCCGCTCGGCTCGTGCCCTACCAGGCGGTGATCGGCGCCCGGGAGTCCTCGGCAGGTGAGGTCGCCCTGCGGCTGCGCGACGGCCGCCGTCTGGACGCACGGCCGGTGGCGGAGGTACTGGCCCGCATCGGCGCGGTGGTCGCCGGACAGGGCACCGCGCTGTGGGAATCCGATCCGGTGGTGGCACACGGGTAAGGGCGGGCGCGCGGGAGGGACGACCCGGACATCACCGCGGGCACGCTTGCGTGCGGTCCGCCCGGGCGGGTAGCGGCCGCCCGGCTCCCGGCGCAGGATCGAGGGACACACCCGGGGAGCCGGAAGGGGTACGCGGTGGCCAAGGCCGAGAAGAACACGAGGGGCCGGAGGAGCGAGCCGCACGCCGCGCTCGGCGACCTGCTTCGCCTGCCGTCCGACGGCAAGCCGGTCGACCTCTCCTCGTACCCCACGGACGCCACCCCCGGCGGCCCCCGGGACAAGGTCGCCGGGCTGGAGGCCATCGCCCGCACGAGCGAGCGCCTCGGCGACCTCCAGGAGCGCCTGTGGGCCGCCAGCACGGCGGGTGACCAGCGCCGGATCCTGCTGATCCTGCAGGGCATGGACACCAGCGGCAAGGGCGGCACGGTCAGACACGTCATCGGCCTGTTCAACCCCTCCGGCTGCCGGATCCGGGCGTTCAAGGCCCCGACCCCCGAGGAACTGCGGCACGACTTCCTCTGGCGCATCAAGAAGGCGCTGCCGCTGCCCGGCGAGATCGGCATCTTCGACCGTTCGCACTACGAGGACGTCCTGATCGCCCGCGTCCGCGCACTCGTCCCGCACAAGGACCTCGGCAACCGCTACGGCCGGATCAACCGCTTCGAGAAGTCCCTCACCGACGACGGCTTCACCGTGGTCAAGTGCTTCCTCCACATCTCCTACGAACAGCAGCGGCGCCGCCTGCTCAAACGGCTCGACAACCCCGCCAAGCACTGGAAGTTCAACACCGGGGACATCGAGGACCGCGCCCTGTGGCCCGCCTACCAGGAGGCGTACGAGATCGCGCTCGCCCGCTGCTCCACCCCACAAGCCCCCTGGTACCTGGTCCCCGCCGACCGCAAGTGGTACCGCAACTGGGCGATCAGCACGCTCCTCCTGGAGCACCTGGAGGCGCTGGACCCGCAGTACCCGAAGGCGGACTTCGACGTCGAGGAGAGCCGGCGGATGCTGCGGAACGCCTGAGGGGCGACCTCGCCGAGAGGTACCGGGCGGCGCCGGGACGCTGGGCGGGTGACTTCGGCCCTGGATTCACCCGACGCACACCCACGACGGGCGATTAGTCACATTTGTCTGGATACCTTCATCCGGTGATCATTCTTGTACGCCGTGTCGTCGCCGCCTGCGCCCTGGGGGCCCTCGGGACCGCGCTCGCCGCCTGCGGCGCCCCGGCCGCCCAGCACCCCACCCGCCCGGCGCCCACTGCCGCGGCCCCCTCGAAATCCCCCGCGCCCCCGACCCTCGCCCCCGGTCCCGCCGGCCTGACTCCGGTCTTCAAGAACGGCCCGCGCACGAGCAGCCCCCGGACGAACGGCTCGCGCGCGGCGGGCAAGGCCGTCGCGCTGACCTTCGACGCGGACATGACCGCGGACCAGGGGCCGCGGGCCGCGGCCGGGGAACACTTCGACAATCCGCGGCTCATCGCGACCCTGCGCGGGCTGAAGGTGCCGGCCACGGTGTTCATGACGGGGCGGTGGGCCGACGAGTATCCGCAGGAGGCCAGGGCCATCGGGCGGGACCCGCTCTTCGAGGTCGCCAACCACTCCTACAGCCACTACGCCTTCACCAAGGACTGCTACGGCCTGCCGACCGTCCCCGCGGGCCGGATGCGGACCGACGTGGAGCGGGCGTACGCCGCCTTCAAGAAGGCGGGAGTGCCCGATGCGATGCCGTACTTCCGCTTCCCCGGCGGGTGCTACGACCAGCGGGCGCTGCGCGCACTGAGCGCGGTCGGGGTCACCGCCGTGCAGTGGGACGTGGTGAGCGGGGACGCGTTCGCGACGGATGCGGATGCGGTGGCCCAGCAGGTTCTCGACGGGGTGCGGCCGGGGTCCGTCGTCGTCATGCACTGCACGCGGAGCGCGGCTCCCGCGACCGAGCGTGCGGTGCGCACGATCGTTCCCGAGCTGCGCAGAAAGGGCTACCGGTTGGTGAAGGTGTCCGAGCTGATCGGGGCGGCGGGCAGCCACCGCTGACTCCTGCGGGGCTCGCCCTACCCTGGGGAGCATGAGCGATTACTGCGGTACGGAGACGGCGGCCCCGCAGCCCGCGGCGGCCCCGGGCCCCGCGGCGGACGGGCCGCCGTTCGCCGAGTGCGTGCTGTGCCGGAAGCCGACCGAGTACCCGGAGTCCCACAAGGGCGTCACGTTGTGCCCCGTCTGTGAGTGGCAGGAGGCGCAGCGCACGGCCTGCTCGGGCTGAGCAGCGGCCGGTCAGGGCGATCTGCGGGTGGTGAGTGCGCAGGCCGCGGCGGTCGCGGCGGCCGCCAGGAGTGCGGCCGCGGCCAGGGGCAGAAGCGGCACGGGCACCCTGCCCTCCTGCGAGCCGGTGATCAGGCCGGTGATCGCCGCCTGGGCGGGCGAGCCCGTCACCACCAGGCCCAGCAGTACGGCGAGCAGCATGGCGGGGATCGCGCGGCCGGGCGAGTTCAGCAGCGGCCAGGTCGTGAGGGCGCCGACCGCCGTGCCGAGCAGGGCGCACGCGAGCACGGCCAGAAGTCCGGCGGCGCCCGCCTCGAACACGGGCAGCCGCGTCTGGTGGTCGGTGCTCCTCGGGTCGCTGATCACCGTGACGACCAGGGTCGACGCCGTGCCGATGAGTGCGGACGCCGACAGCGCGACGAGCAGACAGGCCAGGTGCGCCCGTCCGGGACCGGCCGCCGCCCCTACGCAACTCCGGGCAGCGGGCGGCTCGTTGGTGGCGCAGATACGGACGAGCCAGGCGGCCACGGGGAGCACGGCGGCGGCAGCGTAGCCGAGCGAGTCGAGCACCGGCTGGCCGCCCTGCACACCGATGGCGAGGAACGCGGCGTACAGGATGAAGGGAGGCAGCCAGCGCTGGGAGCGCAGGAGGAGGTCGGCCTGATAGCGGAAGAGGGCGGTCATCGGCGGCTTTCGGCTTCGAGGGGCTTTACGTCGTCCGCGGCGGCGATGGTGTCCGCGGGGACCTGGCGCACGCTCACCACGTGCCATGGCGGGTGCGCGCCCAGCAGCGCGCGGAGCACGACGTCCGAGTGGGTCCCCGGGACGGTCAGCCGGTAGGTGCCCGGCGCGGACTCGTCGACGGCCGTGGCGAACTTCCCCGCGTCGGCGGGCGGTTCGCTCCCCGGCGGGCCCTCGACCTCGACGACGACGTGCGGCGCGTCCGGCGCGACGACCGGTCCGGCCTCGGGCGTCGTACGGAGTCGGAGCGCGCCCTCGACGACGGCGTACGTCGCGTCGGGTGCCCCCGCCAGGCGGCGCGGGTCATGGTCGACGAAGACGACGGCGGCACCGGCGGCCGTGCGCTCCGCGACGACGCGTTCGAGTTCCGCGCGGGCGGCGGTGTCGAGGCCGGTCCAGGCCTCGTCGAGGACGAGGAGTTCCGGCTGCGCGAGCAGGGCCTGAGCGACGGCGACCTTCTGGCTGCTGCCCTTGGAGAGCTCGGACAGGGGGGTACGGGCGTAGGCGGCGGCGCCGAAGCGCTCCAGCCACTCGTCGGCCGCACGGGCGGCGGCCGGACGGGAGAGCCCCTGGACGGCACCGAGGTGGGTGAGGTAGCCGGAGGCGGTGAAGGGGAGCGCCGCCGGGAACCGCTCCGGGACGTACGCCGTGCGCGGGCGCCCGCCGATCCGGCCTTCGGTGGGCGCGTCGATCCCGGCCAGAAGCCGCAACAGGGTTGATTTTCCCGTGCCGTTGGCGCCCTCGATGCGGGTCAGCGTGCCGGGGGTGAGCGTGAGGTCGACTCCGCGCAGCACCCAGGGGCCGCGTAGCCCGTAGCGGCGGCCGACGCCCTCCAGCCGCAGATCCCCTCGCATGCACCGCATCCTCTCGTCCCTACGACCGTGCGCGGAAGAACGAATCCTCCCCCTGGCAGACTGGAGGACGTGATCAGCGATGCGGCCGTTCCCACCGAGGGCTCCGACAACTCCGACAGCCCCTTCCGCTCCGAGCGCACGGCGCGCGACGAGGCACCCCAGTTCGTACTGCCTCTGGTCGTGCGCATCGAGCGGGATGCTCCCCCGGCCCGTACCGACGCGCTGGAGACGGCTGCCCGCGCCGTCCTCACGATTCTGAGCGACGAGCGCTCGCTCGGGGACGGCGCATGGGCACCGGCGATGCGGGACTGGCAGGACGCCCGGATCCGGAAGGTCGTCCGGCGGGCGCGCGGCGCCGAGTGGCGGCGGGCCGAGGCGCTGCCCGGCATCACGGTCGCGGGCAAGTCCGCGGAGGTACGGGTCTTCCCACCCGTCCCGCTGGACGGCTGGCCCAAGGACCTGGCCCGGCTCCAGGTCTCCGGCACCGACCTCGAGGACCCCGAGCCGCCCGTGGCTGCCGACGCGACGGCGCCGGTGCTGTGGCTGAACCCCGAGCTCGACATGTCGGCGGGCAAGACGATGGCCCAGACGGGCCACGGCGCCCAACTGGCCTGGTGGGAGCTCTCGGACGAGGAGCGCAGGGCCTGGCGCGAGGCCGGCTTCCCCCTCGCCGTGCGCACCGCCGACCCCGCCCGCTGGCCCGAACTCACCTCCGGCGGCCTGCCGTTGGTCCGCGACGCGGGCTTCACGGAGATCGCGCCGGGTTCCTGCACGGTCGTCGCGGACCACCCGGCACTGCGCCACTGACGTCCATACCGCGCGGCCGGCGCCGGCACCGAGACGCCCTCCTGACCGCCGCGCATCGGGGCGAGAAGGCCGCTCCACAGGGCAGACAGCCGTCCTCACCACAGCAGGCATGAGATGTCGTTGATCGTGCCGGACTTCGACGAGTCCGTGATCGTCCGCTCCGCCGAGGCCGAGGTGATCGGCCTCGCCCCACCACGCTTCGGCTGCTCGCCGACAGCAGCGCGACGGGCGGGCAGTCACACGCCTTCGCGGTACGACACGTACTGCGAGCAGAGCGCGGCCTGGGGCAACCGCCGCTGAGCGGCACCGGCCACGCGGGCCGCGAAGGCTAGGCTTGACGGATGCTCCCGGACCGGATGTCCGGACACGCGGAAGTGTGGATCTGTGGATCTGTGGAGGTCACGATGGCCGGGACCCGGCTGGACGGCAGGGTCGAACGCGGCAACCGTACGCGGCAGTCGGTCCTGGGCCGTACCGTCGCCATCGCCTCGGTCGAAGGACTTGAGGCGTTGTCGGTGGGGCGGCTGGCCACCGAACTGAACCTCAGCAAGAGCGGCGTCTTCGCCCTCTTCGGCTCCAAGCAGGAACTGCAGTTGG
Organism: Streptomyces sp. NPDC005485; assembly: GCF_040606085.1. Taxonomy (NCBI): domain Bacteria; kingdom Bacillati; phylum Actinomycetota; class Actinomycetes; order Kitasatosporales; family Streptomycetaceae; genus Streptomyces; species Streptomyces sp. NPDC005485. The sequence goes on from NZ_JBEXDZ010000033.1 coordinate 42,457, forward strand.
CGACGGTGCGGGAGGCGTCCCGCATCTACCTGGAGCGGGTGGTCCGGCCGACGGCACAGACCCCGGCCGGGGTCGCCCGGGTGTGGCGGCTGTGCGACCTGTGGCTGGAGTACTCCGAGGGCCGCGTCTTCCCGGGCGGCTGCTTCTTCTACGAGGTGATCGCCGAGTTCGACGCCCGTTCCGGCCCCGTGCACGACGCCGTCGCCCGCGCCCAGCGGGACTGGACCGCCCATGTGGAGCGCACCGTCGAGGACGCCCGTGCCGCCGGCGACCTGCTGCCCGGTACGGACGCACCCCAACTCGCCTTCGAACTCATCGCGTTGATGGAGACCGCCAACGCCGTCTCCGTCCTGCACGACGAGACCACCGCGTACCGCAGGGCCCGCGTCGCGATCGCGTCCCGGCTGCGGGCAGCGGCAACGGATCCCTCCTGGGTGCCCGAAGTCCCCTGATGCGTCCGGATGTCGGCCTCGACGTCGATTGACCCTCCCAAACAAGTAGCACGACCGTTCGCTTAGTTTTATGCTCGGCCCATGGACATCACCCCATCGGACATCACCCCATCGGACATCACCTCATCGGGAGCGGCCCAAGCGGGCGCCACCGAACGGGACTTCGTCACCCTCGACCGGATCGCCGTGCACGAGTCGTTACGGCTCGTCGCTCTGGCGCGGGACGCGGACTGGGAGCGGGACACCCCCTGCACGGGGTGGACGCTGCGCGAACTGGTGGCGCACATGGCCGCGCAGCACCACGGATTCGCGGCGGCCGCGCGCGGGGCAGGGCACCGGATGGCGTACTGGCAGGAGCCGGCGGACATGACCGCGCCCGGGCCGACGTATCGGGCGGCGGCGACGACCGTGCTCGCCGCCTTCGACGAACCGGGCGTCACGGAGCGGGAGTTCGCGCTGCCGGAACTCGGCGGCGGGTTCCCCGGGCGGCTCGCCGTCAGCTTTCACTTCGTCGACTACGTGGTGCACTCCTGGGACGTCGCGGCCTGTCTGGGCGTAGGGCTCCACCTGCCGGACCACGTCCTTCGCGCGGCGCTCGCCGTCGCCCGGTTCGTGCCCACGGACCCGGCGGGACGCGGCGAGGGATTCGCCTTCGCGCCGGTGCTGGACGTACCGGCGGGCGCGGACCCGCTGCACGAGTCGCTACGACTGCTGGGCCGCGATCCGGACAAGTGGCCCCTGGGCTGAAACCTCAAATGTTGCTCTGAACGTCCGCTCCCCTGGGTTCGGCCCCGGCTGCCGGGGCCATGACTCCGTCACGCCGGAACACAGGTCCGTCGTGAGGAGACGACACGCAGGGTCGGTAGGGCAGCGGTGACGGAGGAGGGGCCATGACGAGCATGACGCGGCTGGAGCGGACCGGGCTACTCGGGCGGGCGGGGCGACTGGGGACCGGGATCGGGTGGCGGCCGGAGATCGCCGACGCCGTGGAGCGCATGCCCGGCATCGACTGGGTCGAGGCCGTGGCGGAGAACCTGTGCCCCGGACATCTCCCCGAGTCGCTGCTGCGACTGCGGGAGCGCGGTGTCACGGTCGTCCCGCACGGCGTCTCGCTCGGCCTCGGCGGCGCCGACCGCCCCGACCAGGCACGGCTCACGGCGCTGGCCGAGCGGGCCGAGGCGCTCGGCTCGCCGCTCGTCACGGAGCACATCGCGTTCGTGCGGGCCGGTGGCCCTCTCACCGCGTCGCCGTTGCTGGAGGCGGGACACCTGCTGCCCGTGCCGCGCACCCGGGACGCCCTGGACGTCCTGTGCGAGAACGTCCGCATCGCTCAGGCGGCGCTGCCGGTGCCGCTCGCCGTGGAGAACATCGCCGCGCTGATCTCCTGGCCCGGCGAGGAGATGACCGAGGGGCAGTTCCTGTACGACCTGGTCGACCGCACCGGCGTACGGCTGCTGATCGATGTCGCCAACCTGCACACCAACCACGTCAACCGCGGCGAGAACCCCGCCAAGGCCCTCGACGAACTGCCCGTCGAGGCCATCGCCTACGTCCACGTGGCCGGCGGTTTCGAGCGCGACGGCGTCTGGCACGACAGCCACGCCCACCCCGTGCCCCGGCCGGTCCTCGACATCCTCGCGGACCTCGCGTCCCGGGTGACCCCGCCGGGCGTTCTGCTGGAGCGGGACGACAACTTCCCGGAGGCCGGGGAGCTGGAGCGCGAGGTGGACGCCATTCGGGAGACGCTGGAGAGGGCGACGGGGGGACGGGAAGCCGCCTCCTCCTCTCCCGATGGCGCCGGGGACACCGGGGGATCCGGGAGTGCCGGCGACGCATCGGCCTCCGACCCCGTGCCCGCCCGGCAGCGGGTCGCCCTCGCTCAGGCCGCGCTGCTCTCCGCGCTGGTCGCCGGGACGCCGTTGCCGGAGGGGTTCGACCGGGTACGCCTCGGCGTGCAGGCGCGGGCGCTTGCCGCCAAGCGCGCGGACGTCGTGGCGAAGGTGGCCCCGGAGCTGCCGGAGATCCTCGCGTCGGACTACCGGCCCGCGTTCCTCGCGTACGCCCAGGGGCATCCGATGGGTGGGGGGTACCGGCGCGACGCGCTGGACTTCGCGGAGCATCTGCTGCTCGCGGGGCGGCCGCAGGACGCGGATGCGCGGCGGGCGCTGCGGGAGTGGTGGCTGGAGCGGTCGGGGCCGGCGCCGCGGTCCCAGCGGCCCGCGGCGCGGCTGGCCCGGGTCACGCGGCGCGTGTTGCTGCGGCACTGAGGGGTTGAATCGCGCTGACGCGCTCGTCCTCAAACGCCGGACGGGCTTAAACGCCCTGATGTGCTGCGGTTAACAAGATGCCCCGGTCTCCACACGGACCGCATTCACTTTGCGACTGTATCTGATGATTCATCCCTCCTCACCGGTACCGCATCCGGGCGCCCGTTACCGCCCTCCCGACCCTCCTAGCTCGTACGGCAGTTGGCGTAGGACCCTCGGTAATATGCCAAGCCGCACCCGAAGCGCACTAGCGTGCGGTGCCGCAACAGGAGGCACCATGCGATCCATCAACCGAACCGGACTGATCAGCGGGACCGGGCTCATCATCACCGGTCTCACGGCGACCCTCATCGCCCTGGTCTTTCCGATCTGGTCGTACGCGGACCGCTCCGGCACCGGCCTGGACACCCTGAACGCGGAGACCGTGTCGACGAAGTTCGGGCCGCTGTCCGGGCTGGACCGGGAGTTCATCACCAAGGTCCGGCTGGCCGGGCTGTGGGAGCTGCCCGCGGGGCAGGAGGCCGAGGAACGCGGCACCACACAGGCCGTACGGACCGCCGGACAGCACCTCGTCGAGGGGCACATGTTCCTGGACGCCAGGGTCCGCAACGTGGCGGCCCGGCTCGGCCTGGACCTGCCCAACCAGCCCAACCCGCAGCAGCGTCAGTGGCTCGCGACGCTCGGCGCGGCGCACGGCCAGGACTTCGACGTCCAGTTCGCCAACATCCTGCGCAAGGCACACGGCAAGGTCTTCTCCGTCGTCGCCCTCGTCCGCGCGAACACCCGCAACTCGCTGGTCCGCGACCTCGCCGACGACGCGAACACCACCGTCCTCGACCACATCAAGGTCCTGGAGGCCACCGGGAACGTCGACTTCGACGCGCTCGCCCGGGACGCGGCTACCGCGAGCCCGCCGCCGCTCACCAACTCGCCCGCCCCGCCCGGCCCCCAGACCTCACCCCGGACACCCGTCCCCGTGAGCCCGTCGCCGGAGCCGAGCTACACGCTGCCGCCGGCCGAGTCCAGCCCACCGCCCGGGCAGGGCGAGGCCTCCTAGGACTCCTGGGCCGCGACGCGAGGGCCAACCGGAACGTCACATACTCACAACACTCCGTCCATATCGTGAACAAGGCATGGCGCTCCCCCGTTTCGGTCGCATACAAACACGCCATGTTCTGGGTCCTTCTTCTGCTCCTGGCCTGGGCCGCAGCCGGTGTCTCGTGCACGCGGCTGTGCCTGGCCGCCGTACGCGCCGCCGCCGATGCGGACGGCGTGCGCGGGCACGATCTCACGCTGTACGAGGCCGCGTTCCTGTCCGGTGGTCCGGCCCGGGTCGCCGAGCTGACCCTGGTGTCGATGGCCCGGCAACGCCGGCTGCTGCTCGCGCACACCGGCTGGGCGACCGTGGTGGACCCGCGCGGGCGCGACGACATGGAGCGTTCGGTCATAGGGGCCATCGGCCCGGAGGGCCAGTCGCGGATAGCGCCGGTACGGGCCACCGCGGCGGCCGCCGACTGCGTACGTACACTCGCCGACCGTCTCGTCGCCGCGGGCCTCGCCGTGCCCGACGGGGCGCGCACCACCGTCGCGGGCGCCGTCCGCCAGGTCCAGGCGGCCTCGGCGGCCGTCCTCGCGCTGGGCACCGTAGCGCTGCTGCTGCCGTCGCAGACCACCGCCGACGAGGTGCCGGTCGCGCTCTGGTTCGCGCTCCCGCTGATCCTCACGCTGAGCTGTCTCGCCATCGCCCGTATCGAGGTGCACCCCTACACGCGCTGGGCCTCACCGGCCGGGCAGCAGCTGCTCGGCACGCTCGCCCGGCGCCCCGACGGCAGCGGCGACGACCGTACGTACCTCACCTCGGTGGCCGTGCGCGGCGTCCGCGCGATCGGCGAGCCGGAGCTGCGGGCGGCCTTCGCGCACCGCGACCGGCAGTACGGGCCGCAGGGCCGCGAGCGGCACGGCTGACCGGCTGACCGGCGCGCGAGGGGGCGCATCGGGGTCATTGGACCCGACACCGGGGGCCGGTGCTTTACTTCGCCAACCGTCAAACGAAACATCCTTTTTGTCGCTGCCGCGCGCCGAAGGGATCTGCGATGAGAGCTGCCGTCCTCCATGGAACCGCCGGAGCCCTGCTCCTGACCGCCCTCGTCGCCGCCCCCGCGGACGGCCGGCCCGCCTGGCCGGACTCCACGGGCTCCCCCGAGACGCTCGGCACCGCCGTGGCCGCCGCGCGCGCCGCGACCACCGGGATCCGCTTCGGAACGTGCGCCAAGAAGCAGGACGTGCCGGGCAAGCTCCAGTGCGGCACGGTCACCGTGCCCCTCGACTACGCGCACCCCGACGGCAAGCAGATCAAACTGACCGTCAGCCGTGTCCGGGCCACCGGCCGCGACCCCCACAACTCCAAGCGCAAGGTGCCCCGGCAGGGCGCCTTCGTCTACAACCCCGGCGGACCCGGCGCCTCCGGCATGTACTTCCCGCTGATCGGCTTCCTTCCCGAGTGGAAGCGCATCGCGGCGGCGTACGACCTCGTCGGCTACGCCCCGCGCGGCGTCGGCCGCTCGGCGCCCCTCTCCTGCCAGGACCCGAAGCACTTCGTGAAGGGGCCCTCGCCGGCGCCGACGTTCCCCTCGGAGTCGTACAAGAAGGAGCGGATCGCCGAGGCGAAGGCGTACGCGCGCGGTTGTGTCCGGCGCTCGGGCCGCGCCGTGCGGTACTACTCGTCGCTGAACAACGCCCGCGACCTGGACGTGCTGCGCGCCGCGCTCGGCGAGCGGCGGCTGACCTTCATGGGCGCTTCCTACGGCACCTACTTCGGTGCCCTCTACGCCACCCTCTTCCCTTCGCACGTACGGCGCATGGTCTTCGACTCGGCGGTGAACCCGGACCCCGAGCAGATCTGGTACCAGAACAACCTCGACCAGTCGGCCGCGTTCGAGGCCCGCTGGGCGGACTTCCGCACCTGGATCGCCCGGCACGACAAGGTGTACGGCCTCGGCACCACGCCCGAAGCGGTCCTGCACAGCTACGACAAGGCGCGGGCCCAGCTCGCCGCCGAGCCCGCGGGCGGCAAGGTCGGCCCGGGGCAGTTGCAGGGCGCGTTCCTGCAGGCCGGGTACTACGACGACTACTGGCCGCAGCGCGCGCTGGCCCTCTCGGCGTATCTGAAGGGTGACCCGAAGCCGCTGATCCAGCAGGCCGAGCCGCACCCGGAGGCGGCCGTCGAGCAGGAGAACGGCACCGCGGTCTACACGGCCGTCGAGTGCAACGACGCGCCCTGGCCGACCGACTGGCGCACCTGGGACCGCGACAACACGCGGCTCGCCCGCAGCGCGCCGTTCGAGACGTGGGGCAACGCCTGGATGAACCTGCCGTGCGCGTACTGGCCGGTGCCCCGGCAGCAGCCGCTCGACGTACGGACGCTTCCTGGCGCCCTGCCGCCCACCCTGATCCTGGCCGCCGAGCGGGACGCGGCGACGCCCTACGACGGCGCGGTCGAGCTGCAGCGGCGGCTGTCCGGCTCGGTCCTGGTCACCGAGAACGGCGCCGGCACGCACGGCATCGGCGGCGGGCCCAACCGGTGCGTCAACGGCTACCTGGACGCATACGTCCTGGAGGGCAGGCTCCCGGTGCGGAGCGCCGACTGCGCACCGCACGAGGAGCCGAAGCCGGCGGCAGCCAAGTCCGCGGCGCCGGACAGCGCCTCGGACAAGGCCGCCCGGCCCACCCGCTGATCAGTCGCCGGTCAGGCGAGCCCGGCGACCAGCTCGGCGATGTCCTTGCGGCGCCCCGTGTAGAACGGGACTTCTTCGCGGACATGCATGCGGGCCTCGGAGGCGCGCAGGTGGCGCATGAGGTCGACGATGCGGTAGAGCTCGTCGGCCTCGAACGCGAGGAGCCACTCGTAGTCGCCGAGCGAGAACGAGGCGACCGTGTTGGCGCGCACGTCCGGGTAACCGCGGGCCATCTTGCCGTGGTCGGCGAGCATGCGGCGACGGTCCTCGTCGGGCAGCAGGTACCAGTCGTAGGAGCGCACGAAGGGGTAGACGCTGATGTAGTTGCGCGGCGTCTCGTCGGCGAGGAACGCCGGGATGTGCGAGCGGTTGAACTCGGCGGGGCGGTGCAGCGCCATGTTCGACCAGACCGGCTCCAGGGCGCGGCCCAGCTTCGTGCGGCGGAAGAGGTTGTACGCCTCCTGGAGCTGGTCGGCGGTCTCGGCGTGCCACCAGATCATGAGGTCGGCGTCGGCACGCAGCCCCGACACGTCGTACGTGCCGCGGACCGTCACGTCCTTCGCGGCGAGCTGGTCGAACAGGTCCTGGACCTCGTCGGCGTAGCCCGCGCGGTCCTCCGGCAGCACGTCGCGCAGCTTGAAGACGGACCACAGCGTGTAGCGGATGACCTCGTTGAGGTCCTTGGCCAGCTTGCCCTTGTTGGGGACCCTGCCGGACTCGGTGGTGGGGGCGTCGTCACTCATGGGGCTATTCTCCCGCGCCGCCGTGCAGACTCTGCACCGGGTTCGCGACGAGGGCGTCCAGTGCGCCGCGGTCACCGCGCAGCTGGTCCACGGCGGCGTTCGCGCTCGCGATGCACGCCGGGATCCCGACGCCGTCGTAGGCGGCGCCGCACACGGCGAGGCCCGGCAGCTTGCCGACGTGCTCGCGGATGCGGGCCACGCGCGCGTGGTGTCCGACGGGGTACTGCGGCAGCCCGTCGGTCCACCGGGTGACGCGGGAGGCGACGGGGGTGGCGGCCAGCCCGACGGCCGCGCGCAGGTCGTGGCGCGAGACGTTCACGAGGTCCTCGTCGTCCCGGCCGAGGACCTCGGTCTCCCCGTAGCGCCCCACCGAGGTCCGCAGCACCAGCAGGTCGGGGTTCTCGGCGCCGATCCAGCCCCACTTCCGGCTCGCGAAGGTCGACGCCTTGATCGTGTGCCCGTCCACCGGCGGCACGAGGAAGCCACTGCCTTCGGGGAGGTCGGTGTCGGCGCGGCGGTAGGCGAGCGTGATGAGCGCCATGGACGCGTACTCGACCAAGCCCAGCTCCGCCGCCGCGGCGGGCACCTCGGCCCGCAGCAGCGCGGCGGCCTGGGCGGCGGGTACGGCGACGACGACGCCGTCGGCCGCCACCTGGCGGTCGCCGACCGTCACCTCCCAGCCCTCGGGAGTGCAGCGCAGCCCCTGGACCGGACTGTTCAGGACGATCTCGCCGCCGCGCGCCCGCACCGACTCCGCGACCGCGAGCGGGAGTTGGCCGATGCCGCCCTCGATGCCCGTGAAGACCGGGCCGGTCTGCTGGGCGGCGGCCGCGCGGGCCTGGATGGCGCGGACCGCTTCCGTGAGGGAGGCGTGGGTGCGGGCTGCCTCGAAGAGCTGGGGGACGGCGGCGCGCATCGAGATGCGGTACGCGTCGCCCGCGTAGACGCCGCCGAGGAGGGGCTCGACGAGGCGGTCGACGACCTCTCGGCCGAGGCGGGCCGCCACGTACTCCCCCACCGCCACGTCGTCGCCGACCTCGGTGCGCGGCAGGTCCGCCTCCCGCTCGATGCGGTGCAGTCCGTCCGCGGACAGGACGCCGGAGAGCGCGGCGGCGGTGCCTGGGACACCCATGACGTGGCCCTTGGGCATGGGCCGCAGGGCGCCGCGGGTCCAGATCGAGGCCGTCGCCGTGGCGGGGGGCTGGAGGCGGTCGGTGAGGCCCACTTCTCGGGCCAGTCCCACCGCCTCGGGGCGCCGCGCGAGCATCGACTCGGCGCCCAGGTCGACCCGCGCGCCCGCGATCTCGCCGGGCAGCAACTTGCCGCCGAGTCGGCCGGACGCCTCCAGGACGGTCACGCGCGCGCCCTGCTCCAGGAGGCGGTGGGCGGCGGCCAGACCCGCGATCCCCCCTCCGATGACGACGACGTGTCCGTTACCCGTACGAGTGCTGTGTGCGCGCATGGCTCCACTGTCTCAGAGCCCGCTGAAACACCCGCCGGGGCATGTGGCCCCGCCGAGTCCCGACCGTGACCGCATCGGGACCGGATCCCGCCAACGTCCCGGCCCGGCCGGGCGTCGAAGGAGCGTCAGTCACGACGACTCCCCGGGGGTAGGCCCACATGGCACAGACGGTCCGGACGCAAGCGCGCCCACGACGACGCTCCGTACGACAGGGCCGGGCCCTGGCCGGTGTCCTCCTCGCCGCCGCCCTCGCGGTGGCGGGCTGCGGCGCGGGCGACTCGGCGGACTCCGGCAGCGGTTCCGACGACAAGGCGGCCCCCCAGAGCGCGGCGAAGGCCGACTCGGGCGCCGCGCAGGCGGACGGCGACGGCGCCGCGGACAGCAGCCGGGGCGGGGCCGCGGGCGCGAAGGCGACCGCCCCTCCCAAGGTCACCGCGAGCCACATCATCCGCACCGCCTCACTGACCGTGCAGGTCAAGGACGTGCCCAAGGCGCTGGACGACGCCCGCACCACCACCGAGAACGCGGGCGGATTCGTCGGCAACGAGACGACCACCCGCGACGACGGGGGCCATGAACGCACCCGGGTCGTCCTGCGCGTGCCCACCGACCAGTACGACGAGGTGCTCGCCGGCCTGGAGGGCACCGGGAAGATCCTCGAACGTACGGCCAAGGCGCAGGACGTCACCGACCAGGTGGTGGACGTGGACAGCCGGATCAAGTCGCAGCGCGCCAGCGTGGCCCGGGTCCGCGAGCTGATGGACAAGGCGACCAAGCTGAGCGATGTGGTCACCCTGGAAGGCGAGTTGAGCACCCGTGAGTCCGACCTGGAGGCGCTGCTCGCCCAGCAGGCGTCCCTGAAGGACCGCACCAGCCTGGCGACGATCACCCTGTCCCTGTCCGAGACGCCGGTGAAGAAGGCCGAGAAGAAGGACGAGGACCCCGGCTTCGTGGACGCGCTCGCGGGCGGCTGGCATGTACTGGTCACCATGCTGCGCTGGCTCGCGCTGGCGGTCGGCGCGGTGCTCCCGTTCGCGGCGGGCCTGGCGCTGCTCGTCCTGGTGTGGCTGCGGCTCGTGCGGCCCCGTCTGCCGCGCCGCCCGGCCCCGGCGGCACCGGCGACCGCCGGGCTTCCGGTCGCTCCTCCCGTACGGCCGGAGAGTGGCGAACAGGACTGAAATGCCCTGCCCCCGTAGCGTGTTCGCATGAGCATGAGCAGCGGAACGGGCGGGACGAAAGAGCGGCTGGTCGTCATCGGCGGGGGGGGGGCCGGGGGGGGGGGCGCCGGGCCGCCGGGCCGCCGGGGGGGGGCGGGGGGCCCCCGCCCCCCCCACCGCTGGGTATGCGGCCGGGTTACCATCGCTTTCGCCATGCAGACAAATGCCACGTACACCAGCCTCGTCGCGATCGGCGACTCCTTCACCGAGGGCATGTCGGACCTCCTGCCCGACGGCTCCTACCGGGGCTGGGCCGATCTCCTCGCGGCCCGGATGGCCGCGCACACGCCCGGTTTCCGGTACGCCAACCTCGCGGTGCGGGGCAAGCTGATCGGACAGATCGTCGAGGAACAGGTCAGCGTCGCGGCCGCCATGGAGGCCGACGTGATCACGCTGGTCGGCGGCCTGAACGACACACTGCGTCCCAAGTGCGACATGGGCCGCGTCCGCGGGCTCCTGGAGGAGGCCGTCGAGCAGCTCGCCCCGGCCTGCAAGCAGCTGGTGTTGATGCGCAGCCCGGGCCGCACCGGTCCGGTCCTTGAGCGGTTCCGGCCGCGCATGGAGGAGCTCTTCGAGCACGTGGACAACCTCGCGCAGCGGCACGAAGCGCTCGTCGTCGACCTGTACGGCGCACCCTCGCTGGCCGACCCCCGCCTGTGGGACGTCGACCGGCTGCACCTCACGGGCGAGGGACACCGCCGCGTCGCCGAGGCCGTGTGGCAGACGCTGGGGTACGAGGCGGAGGATACGGAGTGGCGTACGGCGCCGCCCGCCACCCTGCCGCCGCGCTGGGTCGCGCGCCGGACCGCGGACGCCCGCTTCGCCCGGCAGTACCTGCTGCCGTGGATAGGACGGCGGCTGACGGGGCGCTCGTCGGGCGACGGACTCCCGGCGAAGCGCCCGGACCTGCTGCCGTACGACGGGCCTGTCGCATAGGTCCTGAGGCCGAGGGAGCCCCGCATGACCACGACCGTGATCAACCTCAAGGGCCACATCCGCGAATTCGGCCCCCGGCTGGAAAACGCCCCCGCCGACCTCGTCTACGTCGGCCGCCGCTGGACCATGGGCCACTGGGATCTGCCGCAGCACGCGCTGTACAACCCCTTCGCCCCGGACACGGCGACGAAGAAGCGCGACGGCACGCGTGCCGAGGTCATGCGGAAGTACCGGGCGTACCTGCTGGAACGCCCGGAACTGCTGGCCGAGGTGCCCGCCCTGCGAGGGATGACGCTGGCCTGCTGGTGCGCACCCGAGCTGTGCCACGGCGACATCCTGGCCGAGATCGCGGACGGCTCGGGGCCGGGCTCGTAGGTTCCGACGAAGAACCCTGCGGCGCTGGCCTGCACGAATCGCCAGTAGAATCCGTACACGTGACTGCCGCGCCTGCAAAGCCCCGTATCCCGAACGTCCTCGCCGGACGTTACGCCTCCACCGAGCTCGCCCTGCTCTGGTCCCCCGAGCAGAAGGTGAAGCTGGAGCGTCAGCTGTGGCTCGCCGTGCTGCGGGCCCAGAAGGACCTGGGGATCGAGGTGCCGGACGCCGCCCTCGCCGACTACGAGCGAGTGCTCGACCAGGTCGACCTGGCCTCGATCGCCGAGCGCGAGAAGGTCACGCGGCATGACGTGAAGGCGCGGATCGAGGAGTTCAACGACCTCGCCGGGCACGAGCAGGTGCACAAGGGCATGACGTCCCGGGACCTCACCGAGAACGTCGAGCAGTTGCAGATCCGGCTCTCCCTGGAGCTGATGCGCGACCGTACGGTGGCAGTGCTGGCGCGGCTGGGCAAGCTGGCGGGTGAGTACGCCGAGCTGGTCATGGCCGGCCGCTCGCACAACGTGGCCGCGCAGGCCACCACCCTCGGCAAGCGCTTCGCGACCACCGCCGACGAGCTGCTCGTCGCGTACGGCCGCGTCGAGGAGCTGCTCGGCCGCTACCCGCTGCGCGGCATCAAGGGCCCGGTCGGCACCGCGCAGGACATGCTCGACCTGCTGGGCGGGGACGCGGCGAAGCTCGCGGAGCTGGAGCAGCGGATCGCCGGGCACCTGGGCTTCTCGCAGGCGTTCACCTCCGTCGGCCAGGTCTACCCGCGCTCGCTGGACTACGAGGTCGTGACCGCGCTGGTGCAGCTCGCCGCCGCGCCGTCCTCGCTCGCCAAGACGGTCCGGCTGATGGCCGGACACGAGCTGGTCACCGAGGGCTTCAAGCCGGGCCAGGTCGGTTCCTCCGCGATGCCGCACAAGATGAACACCCGCTCCTGCGAGCGCGTCAACGGCCTGATGGTGATCCTGCGCGGCTACGCGTCGATGACCGGCGAGCTGGCGGGCGACCAGTGGAACGAGGGCGACGTGTCGTGCTCGGTGGTGCGCCGCGTCGCGCTGCCGGACGCCTTCTTCGCGCTGGACGGGCTGCTGGAGACCTTCCTGACCGTGCTCGACGAGTTCGGCGCCTTCCCTGCCGTGGTCGCCCGTGAGCTGGATCGCTACCTGCCGTTCCTCGCCACCACCAAGGTGCTGATGGGCGCGGTGCGTGCGGGTGTGGGCCGCGAGGTCGCGCACGAGGCCATCAAGGAGAACGCCGTCGCCTCGGCCCTCGCCATGCGCGAGCAGGGCACCGAGCGCAACGAGCTGCTCGACAAGCTCGCCGCGGACGAGCGCATCCCGCTCGACCGGGCTCAGCTCGACGAGCTGATGGCCGACAAGCTGTCCTTCACCGGTGCCGCCGCCGACCAGGTCGCCGTCGTCGTCGGTCGTATCGAGGAGATCGTCAAGCAGCACCCGGTGGCGGCGGGTTACACGCCGGGGGCGATCCTCTGACCCGGTTCACCCCGGCGGACCTGGAGGCCGCTCGCGACCGGCTCGTGCCGGATGTCGTCGCGGACGGTCTCCATGTTCTGTTCTGCGGCATCAATCCGGGGCTGATGACGGCGGCCACGGGCCATCACTTCGCCCGTCCGGGCAACCGGTTCTGGCCGGTGCTGCATCTGTCCGGGTTCACGCCGCGGCTGCTGAAGCCGTCGGAGCAGGGCGAGTTGCTCTCGTACGGGCTGGGCATCACGAACGTGGTCGCGCGGGCCTCGGCGCGCGCCGACGAGCTGACCTCCGAGGAGTACCTGGAGGGCGGGCGGCTGCTGAGCGCCAAGGTGGAGCGGCTGCGGCCGCGGTGGCTGGCCGTGGTGGGCGTGACGGCGTACCGTGCGGCCTTCGGTGACCGCAAGGCCCAGGTCGGCCCGCAGGAGCGGACGATCGGCGCCACCCGGGTGTGGGTGCTGCCCAACCCCAGTGGGCTCAACGCGCATTGGACGGCGGCGACGATGGCTGAGGAGTTCGGGCGGTTGCGGGCGGCCGCCGAGCGCTGAGGGCTGCCTGAGGAGCACCGAGGAGGGCCCGCCATGGTCACGGGGGGTCGATCTCCGTCACGACGGCTATGAGCTGGAACGGCAGTTCCTTGTCCCACTGGGAGACGCCCAGGGCCACCCAGCGGGCGTGGCTGCGGGCCTGGCCGTGGTCGTCCGTCCGCCAGAGGTGCATGTCCGGCACGTGAGAGCTCAGGTCGGCCCAGGGCTCCGGTATGTCCTCGCCCTCCGTCGCCCGGCCGAAGACGCCGGCCAGGCTGAATCGTTGCGGGTCTCCCCAACGCTCGGTCAGGCGCTCGGAGAGACCGTCCCGGTCGGCCCCGAACTGTTCCTCCGTCTCCTGCCACCGTGTGCCGTCGTCCTCCCAGAAGTCGTCGCTGGTCGCCAACTCGGCGACGTGGTAGCCCGGTCCCCCGGTGCCGGTGTCCGACCGGCCGTGCTCCGCCGGGAAGTCCTGGGAGCACAGCCGGTCGATCGTGGCCAGATGCTGCGCGATGGTCATGTGTTCCAGTAAACCGGCCACCACTGACATTTGGCGGGGCGTCAGGGCTTCCTGAAGTCAGGCGTCCCTGCGCTGTACGCTCCAGCCGCCCGCGATGAGGGCCGCCAGCGTCCAGGCTGCGGTCACCGCAAGTCCGGTCCACGGCCCTAGGGCGCTCTGGGACGTGTGGTGGAGCACCACCTGTCCCGCCCGGTCGGGCAGGAAGTCGGCGGCGTTTCCCGACACTCCCCCGATCACGAAGGAGACGATGAGGAGGAAGGGGACCAGGATGCTCAGGGTCACCACGCCACTGCGCAACAGCGCCGTGAGCCCGGCCGCGAACAGGGCCATCAGCGCGAGGTAGGCGCCGCAGCCGACCACGGCACGCAGCTCTTCGCCCCAGGTCAGCCCGTCGGCCTTGGCTCCGAGCACCGCCTTGCCGACGACCAGGCTCACCCCGCCGGTCAGCAGGCCCACGATCAGTGCGGGGCCGCCGATCGCCACCGCCTTGGCCGTGAACCACCGCCGCCGGTTCGGCACCGCGGCCAGCGAGAGGCGCAGCGCACCGCCCTGGAACTCGCAGGAGACGGCCGTCGCGCCGAAGGCGATCGCCGCGACCTGCCCGAAGCTGACACCGAAGAAGGCGGAGAACAGCGGGTCGAACTCCTCGCCGTCGGTGTCGAGTCCGGCGAGTGCCGAGAAAGCGGCGGTGACGACGAGGACGGCGCACAGTCCTGCGATCAGCGACCGAAGCGTGCGGATCTTGATCCATTCGGCCCGGAGCACGGGTGTGAACGACATGGTCAGGCCTCCTGGGGCTGCGTCGCGGACGGGTGGGCGGTGAACTCGGCCTCCGAGGCCGTCAGATCGAGATAGGCCTGCTCCAACGTTCCCTCCTCCGCCGCCAGTTCGAGGACGGTCACCGCGGCGCCGGACGCGAGCCGGCCGATGTCCTCCACGCGCGCGTCGTGCACGCTCCAGCGTCCGTCCTCGTCCTCGACCGCCTCATAGCCGTGCCGTGCGAGCAGTGCCCCGAGAACCGCGCCGTCCGTGGTGCGCACCCGTACGCGTGGCTGCACGCGTGCGTGGATGAACTCCCGCATCGGTGTGTCGGCCAGCAGGCGTCCCCGGCCCAGGACCACGAGGTGGTCGGCGAAGGAGGCGGTCTCGTTCATCAGATGGCTGGAGACCAGCACCGTGCGGCCCTCCCGGGCGAGCCGGCGCAGCACCTCGCGGATCCAGATGATCCCTTCGGGATCGAGGCCGTTGGACGGCTCGTCCAGCATCACCACGGGCGGATCGCCCAGGAGGGCTGCCGCGATGCCCAGGCGCTGGCGCATCCCGAGGGAGTACGTCTTCACCCGCCGCCTCGCGACCGCCGCGAGGCCCGTCTCCTCCAGCAGTTCGTCCACGCGGCGCTCGGGGACGCGGTTGCTCGCGGCGAGCATCCGCAGATGGTCCCGGGCCGTACGCGATCCGTGCGCGGCCTGTGCGTCGAGCAGGGCGCCCACGTGGCGCAGCGGCTCGGGCAGCGTGACGTAGGGGCGGCCGTCGATCCTGGCGGTGCCGGACGTCGGCCGGTCCAGGCCGAGCACGAGCCGCATGGTGGTGGACTTTCCGGCGCCGTTGGGCCCGAGGAAGCCGGTGACGCGGCCGGGGAGCACTCGGAAGGTGAGGTGGTCCACGGCCCGTGTGCTGCCGTACTCCTTGGTGAGGTCTTGGACGTCGATGCTGGTCATGACCTCAGCCTGGCCGCCGGTGCCCCCTTGGGGCCTCCCCCACGGGTGGAGATCGTCTCCCCCGCTCGGGGGAAGCCAGTTGCCGGTGCCGCCTGCCACGATGACCCAATGGCCCGCTTTCTGCGCCCGCTGTTCCGGGGGACGACGTACACACGACTGCTGCACCTATGGATTCCGATGCTGTTCGAGAGCGTGTGGCTCTTCATCGACATGGAGCACTGGTGGATGCCCGCGCTGCTGCTCGTCCCGCTGGGGCTGGTCCCGGCGGTGCGGCTCGGCGAGGGCGTCCAGGCACAGTTGATGCTCGTGCCGGGCGGGCGGCGGGACCGCGACGCGGCGATCTCGGTCGCTCCCTCGGCGACCTGGGCGGACCGGCTGCGCACCGTGGTCTGGCTCGAGGTGCGCATGGTCCTCGGCGCTCTGGCGATGTTCAGCTGCGTCTGGCTGCCGACGTTCGCCGTGGACTTCGCCGGGCTCGCGTTCGGGTCCGTGCCGGGCGGCAACCCGCTTCTGCGGCATGTCCAGCCCCATGCGGCTTATGGGCTTCTGGTGCCGATCGCGCTGCTCGCCTCCGGTGCCTCAGTCGTCGGCCTCGGTGAGCTCGTCACCGTGATCGCGCGCCGTCTCCTCGGCCCCTCCGCCGCTGAGCGGCTCGCCGCGCTGGAGGAGCGCACGGAGCAGCTCTTGGAGCGCAACCGCATCGCGCGGGAGTTGCACGACTCCATCGGGCACGCGCTGACGGTGGCGGTGGTGCAGGCGGGAGCGGCGCGGGCGGCCGGTGATCCGGAGTTCACCGACCGTGCCCTGGGGGCCATCGAGGAGACCGGCAGGGCCGCCCTCGAGGACCTGGAGCGGGTGCTCGGCGTGCTGCGCGAGCAGGCTCGTCCCGTCAGCAGCCGCCCGACGCTCGCCGAGGCGGACCGGCTCCTGGAGTCGGCGCGCGGTTCCGGCGCGAAGGTGGACGCCGAGGTGACGGGAGCGCTGGAGAGCGTGCCCGGGCCCGTCTCCCGCGAGGGCTATCGCATCCTCCAGGAGTCGCTCACCAATGTGCTCCGGCATGCAGGGAGCGTCCCGGTCCGTGTGCGTGTCTGCGTCGACGCGGGCACGCTGGGCCTGGAGGTCCGCAATCCGCTGCGCGCGGAGATACCGGGTCCGGGCCGGGGCAGTGGCCTGCGGGGGATCCGCGAGCGTGCGGCCCTGCTCGGCGGGCGGGCCCACACCGGCCCCGACGCGGGCGACTGGCAGGTGCACGTCGAGCTGCCGCTGCGCTGATCTAGGCTGACCGGATGCCGGTCACCGTTCTCCTCGTCGACGACGAACCCCTCGTACGGGCGGGGCTGCGGGCCGTTCTGGAGGCGCAGCCCGACATCGAGGTCGTCGGGGAGGCGGCCGACGGGGCCGCGGTGATCCCGCTGGTGCGGCAGTTGCGGCCGGACGTCGTCGCCATGGACGTCCGGATGCCCCTGATGGACGGCATCGAGGCGACGCGTGCCGTGCTGCGCACGGTGGCCGAGCCGCCGAAGATCCTGGTGGTGACGACGTTCGAGAACGACGAGTACGTCTACGAGGCGCTGCGCGCGGGCGCGGACGGGTTCCTGCTGAAGCGGGCGCGGCCGGCCGAGATCGTGCACGCGGTGCGGCTGGTCGCCGAGGGCGAGTCGCTGCTGTTCCCCGCCTCGGTGCGGCAGCTGGCCGCCGAGTACGGCGAGAGTGGTGGGAATCGGGCCGCGCGGGCCGCCATGGAGCGGGCGGCGCTGACCGAACGTGAGGCGGATGTCCTGCGGCTGATGGCGCGCGGGCTGTCGAACGCGGAGATCGCCGTGCAGCTGATCGTCGGCACCGAGACCGTGAAGTCGCATGTCAGTGGCGTGCTGGCGAAGTTGGGTGCTCGGGATCGCACCCAGGCGGTCATCGCCGCGTACGAGTCCGGGTTCGTCGCGCCGGGCTGATTCCGACCCGCCGGTAGCAAAGGGGGGTCCCCGCACTCGCCGAAGCCCATCGCGCCGAGTACGATCCGGCCAACACGCGCACGAGCTGGGAGGACGGACGTTGGGGCAGTTGACCGGCGGGGACCCTTCTCTGCTGCGAAGGATCAATTCCGCGGTGGTGCTGCACGCCCTGCGTGCCACGGACTGCGCGACGCTCACCGAGATCACCAGGGTGACCGGGCTGTCCCGGCCCACGGTCGAGGGTGTCATCGAAGGGCTGATCGAGAACGGCCTCGTCGTCGAGAAGGCGGCCGAGGAGGGCGCCGCCCGGCGCCAGGGCCGTCCGGCCCGCCGCTTCCGTTTCCGCGCCGAGGCGGGCCATCTGCTGGGCCTGGAGATCGGCCCGCACCGTGTCGCCGCGCTCCTCGCCGACCTGGACGGCAAGGTGCTGGGAGCCATCGCCAAGGACGTCGACGAGACCGCGTCGGCGGATGAGCGGCTGGAGCGGCTGCGTACGGCGGTCGCCGAGCTGCTGCGCCGGGCGGGCATCGCCCGCGGCTCCCTGCGCGCGGTCGGAGTGGGCAGCCCCGGCATCGTCGAGGCGGACGGCACCGTGCGGCTGGGCACCGCGTTGCCGGAGTGGACGGGTCTGCGGCTCGGCGAACGGCTCAGCCGCTCCTTCAAGTGCCCGGTGCTCGTCGAGAACGACGCCAACGCGGCGGCGGTCGCCGAGCACTGGAAGGGGTCGGCCACCGAGTCCGACGACGTCGTGTTCGTCCTGGCGGGCCTGAGCCCCGGCGCCGGTGCGCTCATCGGCGGGCGGCTGCACCGCGGCTACGGAGGCGCGGCCGGTGAGATCGGCGCCCTCCATCTGCTGGGCCGCGACGTGACGCCGGAGACGTTGCTGTCCACGACCGACGAGCCGTTGCACCCGCTCGACGAGCAGGCGGTCGCCGAGGTGTTCGCGCTCGCCCGCAACGGCGACCAGCGGGCCCAGGCGGCAGTGGAGCGCTTCATCCAGCGGCTGGTGCACGACGTGGCGGCCCTGGTGCTCGCCCTCGACCCGGAACTGGTCGTGATCGGCGGCTGGGCGGCCGGCCTGGACGGCGTACTGGAGCCGCTGCGCCGCGAGCTGGCCCGCTACTGCCTGCGTCCCCCGAAGGTGACCCTCTCCCTGCTGGGCGAGGCGGCCGTGGCGACGGGTGCACTGCGGCTGGCCCTCGACCATGTCGAGGAGCAGCTGTTCGCGGTGGACGGCACGGTGACGGCGCGCCGCTGAGCACGCCTGGAAACAGGCACGCCCCGCGGCGCGCCGCTGAGCACGCCTGGAAACAGGCACGCCCCGCGCGACGGATCGAGCGAGGCGTGCAGAAGGCGTACGGCTCAGAGCCCGGCACACCGTGCAATCAACCGCACACAAGCACGCCCCGCCCGACGCATCGAGCGAGGCGTGCACAGGGCTTGCGGCTCAGGAAGCCCGGCGCACCGAGTGACCGTGGATCTCCACGCCGCCCCAGGCGCCGAACGTCAGCCCGCAGGCAACGGCCCTGCGACCGCACGCCGCTGAACACGCCCGCACACAAGCACGCCCCGCCCGACGCATCGAGCGAGGCGTGCACAGGGCTTGCGGCTCAGGAAGCCCGGCGCTCCGCGTCGTGGTGGATCTCCACGCCGCCCGAGTCGCCGAAGGTCAGGCGGCAGGTGTCGGCACGGTAGGTCGCCACGGAGACCGCGGCGGTGCGTCCCTCGGCGAAGAAGCGGGTGGTGACGACGAGGACGGGCGCTCCGGGGAGGCGGTCCAGTTCCTTGGCATCGTCGGCGCGGGCCGAGCCGAGTTCCACGGCCCGGTCCTGGCCCTCCAGCTCCAGGCGCTGCAGCTCGCGCAGCACGGTACGCGCGCGTGCCACACCCGAGGGCGCGTCGATGGCGGTCAGATCGGGCACCGAGGACGCCGGGACGTAGAGCAGTTCCGCGGCGACCGGCTGGCCGTGGGTGACCCGGGAGCGTCGCACCACGTGCACCTGCTCGCCGTGGACGGTCTCCAGGACGTCGGCCACAGCTGTGGGTGGCGTCGCCGTCGTGCAGTCCGCAGGCTGCCAGGCGTCGCCAGCCGAGCCCGGCCACATGTGCTGCTGGGAGCCGACGTCCACGCCCATGCGCGGCGGGGCGACCGTGGTGCCCACTCCGCGCCTGCGCTGGAGACGGCCTTCCAGTTCGAGCTGTTCCAGGGCCTGGCGGAGCGTGGCCCTGGCGACGCCGAAGCGGGCCGCGAGGTCGCGTTCGTTGGGCAGGATCTCGCCCACGGAGAACTCGGAGTCCAATGCCTCACTGAGCACGGTCTTCAGGTGCCAGTACTTAGGCTCCGGCACCGATTCCAGCTGCTGGGTCCCCACCCTGTCCTCCGCAATCGCCGTGGCCCGGCGGCGTTTAAGCGCCCTTGTTTATTAAAGGTTCCTGCACTATCCCTGCGACCATAAAGCCGCCCCCACCCTTGGTCAAGACCAATCCTCGATCGCTTGTGGAATGCACAGGGCCATCGAGGCACAGCGTTCACACGACGTTCGCGCCCCGCGATCCGCAGGACACGACGACGAAGCCCCCGTTCACGAGAACGGGGGCTTCGCCTGCGGAGCGGGAGCGTCAGTCGACGGGGAGTGACGTCAGTTTCTCCGGGTTGCGGATGACGTAGATGCACTGGATCCGGCCGTCCACGACATCCAGTTGGAACACGCTGTCGGGCTTGTCGCCGGACAGGATGACCAGCGCCGTACCGCCGTTGACCTCCTGGAGGCGGAACGACACGTCCGGGACGTCGCCCTTGCGGGCCGCGCCGTGGATGAAGCGCCCCACCTTGTCGGCGGACTCGATGACGCGCAGCGGCGCCTTGGACAGCCCGCCGCTGTCGCCGACGAGACGAACGTCCGGGGCCAGCAGGGACATGAGCCCCTCCAGGTCGCCGCCGCCCGCCGCGGCGAGGAATCGTTCGGTCAGATCGCGGCGTTCGGCCGGGTCGACCTCATAGCGCGGCCGCCCTTCATCGACGTGCTTGCGCGCCCGCCCCGCGAGTTGGCGCACCGCCGACTCGCTGCGGTCGAGCGTGGCGGCGATCTCCGAGAACGGGTACCCGAACGCCTCCCGGAGCACGAACACCGCGCGCTCCAGCGGAGACAGGGACTCCAGTACGACGAGGACGGCGAGCGAGACGGAGTCGGCGAGGACGGCCCGCTCGGCGGTGTCCGGGACGGTGTCCGCGTAGTCGGTGGCGTACGGCTCGGGCAGCCAGGGGCCCACATAGGCCTCCTTGCGGGACTGGACATGGCGCAGCCGGTCGATGGCGAGCCGGGTGGTGATGCGCACCAGGTAGCCGCGCGGTTCGCGGACCTCGTCGCGATCGGCTCCGGACCAGCGCAGCCAGGCTTCCTGCACCACGTCCTCCGCGTCGGCCACCCGGCCGAGCATGCGGTAGGCGACGCCCATCAGGACGGGTCGGTGCTCTTCGAATACATCGGTCGTGAGGTCGGTCGTCACCCATCCATCCCATCCGACACGTTCTGCCGTGTCCAGCCGGAATCGGCGCTTCCCGGAGCAGAATGACCGCGGTGGCCGGTGGCCGGCGGCTTCGAAGGCTTCTGCTGTGGAGGACGACAATGCGCTACGCGGTTCTGGGCACGGGCGAAGTGGGCCGCACCCTTGGCGGCAAACTGGTCGAACTGGGTCACGAGGTGTCGCTGGGTTCGCGCACGAAGGACAACGTCTCGGCTCTGGAGTGGGCCGCGGGCGCCGGGCCCCGGGCGGGTCACGGAACGTTCGCGGAGGCGGCCGCCTTCGGTGAGGTGGTCGTCAACGCGGTGGGCGGACGGGTGGCGCTTCCCGCACTGGAGGCCGCGGGCGCGGAGAACCTGGACGGCAAGGTGGTCGTCGACGTCTCCAACCCCATGGAGTTCGAGGACGGCCAACTGCGCCTGTCGCCGGTCGAGTCGGACAGCACGGGCGAGCAGATCCAGCGGGCCTTCCCGCACGCGCGCGTGGTGAAGACGCTCAACACCGTCAACAACCAGGTGATGGTGGATCCCGCGCGCGTGCCGGGCGAGCACCAGGTCTTCGTCTGCGGCGAGGACCAGGATGCCAAGAACCAGGTGACCGCGCTTCTCGGCGAGTTCGGCTGGCCTGCGCACCGGGTGCTCGACCTGGGCGGCATCCGGGCGGCACGCAGTGTGGAGATGATGCTGCCGCTGTGGCTGAGCCTGTTCCAGAACCTCGGTCACGGCGACTTCAACCTGGAGGTGCGCAGGGCTCGTTGAGAACGGGAACGGCAAGGGGCCGCCGTGCTCCCCCGGGGTTCTCACGTTTCGGGGCTACCCGTCGGTAGCAGTTGCTGACAAGCTGTCTACGAGGCTGCCGTCCAGAAGTCCGTTCGGCAGCCTGCCAGTCAGCGTGTCCCCGACGAGGAGCAGCCCCATGTCCGACACGGTCTCCCTCAGCCTCACCTCTCCGCACGGCCCGCGGAGCGTGACCCTGTCCTACGCGCGCGTGGGCACCGGCGAGCCGCTGCTCCTGCTGCACGGCATCGGTCACCACCGGCAGGCCTGGGACCCGGTGGTCCACATCCTCGCGGCGGAGCGCGACGTGATAGCCGTGGACCTGCCGGGTTTCGGCGCATCCCCGGCACTGCCCGACGGGCTCGCGCACGACCTGTCGACGATGAACGCCGCTCTGGGCGCACTCTGCGAGAAGCTCGGGATCGAGCGGCCGCACGTGGCGGGCAACTCCCTGGGCGGACTGCTGGCCCTTGAGCTGGGCCGCGAGAAGCTCGTACGGTCTGTCACGGCGTTGTCGCCCGCGGGGTTCTGGTCGCAGGCCGAGCGCCGGTACGCCTTCGGGGTGCTGCTCGCCATGCGGCGGGCCGCGCAGGGCCTGCCCCTCCCGCTGGTGGAGAGGCTGTCGCGTACGGCGGCCGGGCGCGCGGTGCTGACGAGCAGCATCTACGCCCGGCCGGGCCGCCGTTCACCCGAGGCCGTCGTCGCCGAGACCCTGGCGCTGGCCCACGCCGAGGGATTCACCGAGACCCTGCGGGCGGGCACGGCGGTCCGGTTCACGGACGACATCCCCGGGGTTCCGGTCACCGTGGCCTGGGGCACCCGCGACCGGCTGCTGCTGCGCCGCCAGGGAATCCGCGCGAAGCAGATCATTCCCCAGGCCCGTCTGGTGCGGCTGCCCGGCTGCGGGCACGTCCCGATGAACGACGACCCGGCGCTCGTCGCCCGCGTCATCCTCGACGGCAGCCGCTGAGCGACGCCGGGCGAGGGCGCCGGAGCCGAGGGCGACCCCTGTGCCGACCAGCGCGCTGCCCACGGCCTGCGCGGCTCCGTACGTGCCCGTGCCGACAAGGGGCGCGGTGCAGGCGGCCGCGACGGGGATGAGACCGGAGAAGAGTGTGGCGCGTTCGGCGCCGATGCGCTGCATGCCCATGTACCAGCAGACGAAGCCGACGACCGTGACGACCGCCGCCTGCCACAGCAGTGCGGCGGCCTCGCCGGCGTCCGGCGTCCGCAGCCAGGCACCGCCGTCGGCGAGCACCCCCGCCGCCGCCGACTCGACCGCGGCGATCCCGCAGACGGTGGCCGACAGCAGCCGGGGACCGAGCGGCCGCAGCACGGGCACGGCCAGCACCGCGAAACCGACCTCGCCGGCCAGGGCGCACGCCGAGAAGGCGATACCCCGGCCGTCTGCGCGGCCCCACCCCTGGACGGTGAAGGCGCCCACCGCGACGAGCAACGCCCCGTACAGGACGGCACGTTGGGGGCGCCTGCCTGCCAACAGCGGCACCAGCACCGCCACGACCACCGGGGCGCAGCCCACGAAGACGCCCGGTACCGCCGGTTCCGCGGTGCGTTCCGCGGCGAGCACGGCCAGGTTGAAGCCGACCATGCCGACGGCCGAGAGCAGTGCGAGCCGTCCCCACTGGCGCGGGGCGAGTCGCCGCAGCCGTGTCACCCCTCCGCGGCCGACCAGGGGGAGCAGCAGGAGACAGGCCAGGCTGTAGCGCAGGAACTGGCCGCCCGCGTACGGGTAGTGGCCCAGCACGCTGTTGGCGGTGAAGGAGCCTCCGACGAGGACGCAGGCGAGGGCGGCGAGCAGCGCCCCGCGGGTGGTGGTGGCGTTCATGACCATGACGCTACGAAGAGCCGCGGTCCGGTTTAAGGTCCACTTCCATGACACCTTCGGGGACCAGTTCGGACGGGGCACAGGAAACGACGCCGCCCAATGCCACGGCGGCGACGCCCGCCCCTCCGCCCGGCGCCGAACCGTGGGCCGCCGCCTGGGAGCTGC